>JAYVVU010000032.1:0-5742 GCA_043786755.1 Actinomycetota bacterium | reverse complement strand
CCTCGAGCGTGTGTACTTGCCAAGCGAGGTGGTACAGGCCGACTGATTGCGTCGGTGCACCGCGCTCGCCTACCGAGAACAACCCGAGGTCGTGGTCGTTATCCGAGCCGTCAGCCCGGAGGAAGATTGCTTTGCCGCCACCCATGTCGGCTTCAATTTCGAAGCCGAGCACATCGGTGTAGAACGCGGCCGATGCTTTCGCATCGCGCACGTACAGCACCGCGTGGTTCAGTCGTTTGATTGACATGGCTGCTCTCTTCCTCCGGGTGTCCCGGGTCAGGCCTTCAGTGCTTCGATCTCAAGAAGGATCTTTACCTTCTCGCCGACGACAACGCCACCGGCTTCGAGCGCAACGTTCCACTCAAGACCGAAGTCCTTACGATTGATCTCGGTCTCGGCGGTGAAACCGGCCTTGGTGTTGCCCCACGGGTCCTGGACAACGCCTTCGAATTCGAGTGCGAAGTCGACCGGCTTGGTGACGCCCTTGATCGTGAGGTTGGTGTGCAGGACGTAGTTGCTGCCGGCGGTATCGATCCCAGCGCTGGCCAGAGTCCACTGCTTGTGGTTGTCGACGTCGAAGAAGTCTTCGTTGCGCAGGTGGGCGTCGCGGCCTTCGTCGCCGGTGTTGACCGACTTGGCCTCAACGGTGGCGGTCAGGGTGGACTTCAACGGATCGGCGGCGACCTCGATGGTGCCGGTGAAGTCGGTGAAGTTGCCACGGACCTTGGCCACCATCAGGTGACGGGCGGTGAACCCGACGTTCGAGTGGCTGGCGTCGATGGTCCAGGTTCCGGGTGTAAGTGCCTTTAGATCGCTCATGGCGACTCCTTCATTGTTGCTTGCATTTGTTAATGCAATAGTTGCGGGGGCAACAATCACCATACAGGAAGATCCTTGCGTACACAACTATTTCTTACGCAACACTCTTGGTATCCTGGTCCGCATGGGTACCACCTGGCTCACCGCCCGCGAACAGCAGGCTTGGCGCAACTTCATCAGCACAATTCCCGAACTGACTGCAGCCTTCGAGGCCGATCTCGCTCCGCACGGTCTAACCATGGGTGACTACCAAGTGCTGGTCTACCTGTCCGAAGCCGAAGACAATCGGCTGCGCATGT
Source organism: Actinomycetota bacterium (assembly GCA_043786755.1). Classification (GTDB taxonomy): domain Bacteria; phylum Actinomycetota; class Acidimicrobiia; order Acidimicrobiales; family Ilumatobacteraceae; genus UBA668. Next base: position 4,624 of record JAYVVU010000032.1, on the reverse strand, counting down.
GCGATCTAGCCGACGCGCTCAAGCTGTCGCCGAGTGGACTCACTCGCCGACTCGATGGCATGGTGCGCCAGGGTTGGGTCGGGCGCGCTGCGTGTCCCGGCGATCGGCGCGTGATGTATGCATCACTCACCGCTGCTGGCCGCAAGAAGATCGAAGCTGCTGCCCCCGATCACGTCGCAAGCGTGCGCCGGCACTTCATCGCGCCGCTAGGCACCGACGGAGTTCGCAGCGTCGGCGAATGTTTTGCCGCGGTGCGATCGCATCTCGATCAGTCGCAACCGACCTGATAGCTACTACTTCGGTGGCATCCGAATGCCGCCGTCGACGCGAATCGTTTCGGCGTTCAAGTAGCTGTTGGTGATGCACTCGACAATCACCGACGCCAACTCTTCCTGCGTTCCAAGGCGCTGAGGGAACAACACGCCCTTCTGCAGATTGCTCTTAAACGCTTCACTCGCGTCGCCCTGGCCGTAGATCGGCGTGTCGATCAGGCCGGGAGCAACCGTGTTCACACGTACGCCAATCGCAGCGAGGTCGCGCGCGATTGGCAACGTCATGCCGACAACGCCGCCCTTCGACGCCGAATAGCTGGCCTGTCCGACTTGCCCGTCGAAAGCGGCAACTGATGCGATGTTGACGATCGCACCGCGCTCGCCGTACTCCAAGGGTTCGGTCGTGCTCATCGCCGTCGCTGCGATGCGGATGCAATCGAAGCTGCCGACGAGGTTGATTGCGACAACCTTCTTGAACGCGTCGAGGTTCGCTGCCGAGTCGTACGTGCCGTCCTTGCCAACGGTGCGTTGCGCCCAGCCGATGCCCGCTGAGTTCACCAACACGCGCAGCGGTCCCATGTCTTTGGCCATCTCGACCGCGCTGATGATGTCGTCTGTGTTGGTGACGTCGACCTTGCAGAACGCGCCGCCAATCTCGTCGGCAAGCGCCTTGCCCTTGTCTTCCTGCAAGTCGGCGACCACAACCTTGGCGCCCTTGGCAGCCAGCATTCGCGCCGCCGCTGCTCCGATGCCCGAGGCACCACCCGTCACGATTGCGCTAACTCCGTTGATATCCATTCCGACGACGATACGTCCGAGGGTTTCGTACCGCCGCATCCGGGTCGAAGTCACGCGCCATGCGAAGTGACGCGCCAAATGCCTCATAGCCGCACAGGGCGCGTCAGTTCGTCGGATTTCGCGCGGCCGCAGCCCAATCTGCACGGAGGATTCCGTAGATCAGGGTGTCGAATCGCGGGCCGCCGTCGCCAGACCAGGCTTCGCGAAGTCGGCCCTCGCAGGTGAAACCGGCGTCCGACAGAACCCGTTGCATCGCCACGTTGTCGTGGCGCGTGTTGGCCTCGATCCGATGCAACGTGGGATGGGTGTCGAAGAGGTGATCCACGACCCACCGAGTCGCAAGCTTCCCGAAACCGCGTCGGCGATGCCCACCCGCGATTCGGACATCCAGCAAGGGCGCGCCTTCGCCAATGTCGCCGAGATCGAGCACCCGAACAAGTCCAACTCTTTCGGCGTCGCTCGCGATCCAGAAGGTCGCGACATCAGGAGTCGAAAACTCCATCGCAGCGACGTCGTTGCTCGTTAGCTGTCGGCGAGCGTGGAACGGCCACTCGTTGGCGCACAGGAAGTCAACGAGCGTGTCGTGATCGCCAGGATTCAGCTCCGAAAACTCGACCGACATCGTTCTGACAATACGACGCGCTAACAGCCAAGATCGCGTCGACGTCTGGCCACCACCTTTTCGAGATAGGCCCGCGCCTGCGCCGGCGACTTGCGATCCGCCCAGCCCATGTAGACGAACTGCCAGCCTTCGGCGATTGCTCGGTTCTCGCGGCGCTGATCGATGACCTCGCGGTGCGTGCCGGTGTGGAACGAGCGGCTGTGCGCTTCTATGCCGAGACGAACTGACGGAAACGCGAGATCAACCTGCGCAATGAAGGCCCCATCGTCGGCACGAATGATGTGTTGCAGCGCAAGTGTCGGCAGCTTGGGCGACGCGATCGCCAACTCGATCAGCTTCTCGAACCACGAGCCGCGAACGACACCCGAGGCCCGCCGCTTCACTACCTCGGCAAGAACCAGCTTCGTGCCTCGTTGGCCCGGCCTATGCAGTGCCGTCGCTGTTTGTTCTAACCACGTCAGGCTGTAGCCCCTGCGCTGAAAGTCGTCGATCGCCCGCTCCAATTCCAGAGCGGTCACGACCTGGGCCAGATCGATGAGCGTGCGAGCAAGCGACGTGCACGGGATTCCATCGATCTCAAAACGGTGCGCATCCTGAACGAATCCCTGATGCACGATCGCGTCCGGAATTCGCACGCGTCGACCTCGCGGAACCGTTACCTCGACCAGGTCGGCGGTGAAGCCGTCGACTCCGTGGAGTTGCGCGGCTGAGCGGTACGACGCGATCCCCGCGCCGTTCGCCGTCAGCGTTGCGGCCATCAACGCCTGATGCCAAGTGGATGGGGCGCCGTGCACCAGGTAGACGTTCGGCGCGCCGAGGCGCAATGCGCTGCGTTCGAGTTCCTGACGAATTCGAGAGGGCTTGAGCCCTAAAGCGACAGCCTGAGAACGCGAGATAGCGGCGTGGTGCGAGGCTGCAACGTCACCAACGCCGCCCATCAAAGGCGAGTTGGTCATGTCGTCGGAACATATCGACCGCGCCCGAAAGTCCACCGCGTCAGCCCAAATTCGCCGAAGTGACGCGCCGTTGCCGGGATTGTGATGACTTAGCGCGTCACTTCCTGCGGCGCGTCACTTCGGCTGCAGGAAACCCTCGGACTGGACCTTTAACCACTACGACTTAGAGGCTGCGGACACTGCTAGGGCGTCGACTATGTCGTTCATCTTGTCGCCGCTGTGGCCTTTGACCCAGCGGAACTTGGGCTGACGTTCCTGCACGAGCGCGATCAGCGGCTCCCAGATGTCGACGTTGGCGACGGGTTGGCGCTGCGAGTTCTTCCATCCGTTCGCCTGCCACTTCACCCACCACCGGTCGCGAAAGCAGTTGACGACATAGGTGCTATCGCTGACGATTTCGAGATCGCCGGGCAACGACCGCAGCGCTTCGAGAACCGCCTGCAGTTCCATGCGCTGATTTGTCGTATGCGCCGCGCCACCGGAACCGTTCGGTTTGCCGTCGGGCGCGACGGCCCACGCCCAGCCCCCGCGGCCCGGGTTACCCGAACATGCACCATCCGTAAACACTTCGATACGCGACGTCGCCATTGGGACGGCAGCGTAGGCGGTGGTCGATAGCGGTGGCAGACTGCCACGATGATCTTCGACGGCTACGTCAACCAACTTCCCGACAGCGACCCTGGCGAGACCGAAGAGTGGATGGAAAGCCTCGATGCCGTGATCGAAGTTCACGGCAAAACGCGTGCCCGTTTCTTGCTCGGCAAGCTGCTGGAACACGCACACAACTCGCAGGTGAGCTTCCCAGCAACCGTCAGCACGCCGTACGTCAACACGATCCCGCGCGAGTCAGAGCCGTGGTTCCCCGGCGACGAGTTCATCGAGCGCCGCATTCGCGCCTTCGTGCGTTGGAACGCAGCGATGATGGTCGTGCGCGCGAACAAACACGAAGAAGGAATCGGTGGCCACCTCAGCACGTTCGCTAGTTCGGCGAGCTTGTACGAGATTGGCTTCAATCACTTCTTCCGCGGCAAGGACGACGGCAACGCCGGCGACCACATCTACTTCCAAGGTCACGCAACGCCTGGTATCTATGCGCGCGCGTTTCTCGAGCGTCGACTGAACGAACCCGACCTGGAACAGTTCCGACGCGAAATCGGCCGCGGCGGCGCCGGCCTCAGCAGCTACCCGCACCCGCGCCTGATGCCCGACTTCTGGGAGTTCCCGACGGTCAGCATGGGTCTTGGCCCGATCAGCGCGCTGTACCACGCGCGCTTCAACCGCTACCTGCTCAACCGTCACCTCGACGACACCACCGGCAGTCGCGTATGGGCGTTCCTCGGCGACGGCGAATGCGACGAACCGGAAACGCTGGGCGCGATCACGCTCGCCAGCCGCGAGAAGCTCGACAACTTGGTGTTCGTCGTCAACTGCAACCTGCAGCGACTCGATGGCCCCGTGCGCGGCAACGGCAAGATCATTCAAGAACTCGAAGCAGTGTTCCGCGGTGCTGGCTGGAACGTGATCAAGGTCATCCTCGGTAGCAAGTGGGACGAACTGCTCGCCAACGACAAGGATGGTGTGCTGCTCAATCAGCTGAACACCACCGTCGACGGGCAGTTCCAGCGCTACAGCGTTGAGGGCGGCGCGTACATCCGCGACGACTTCTTCGGCCCCGACCCGCGCCTACGCCAACTCGTTGCGCATCTCACCGACGACGACTTGGTCAACCTGCCGCGCGGCGGTCACGACTATCGCAAGCTCTACGCCGCGTACAAAGCGGCGACCGAGAACCTCGGCTCCGGTGCGCCGACCGTGTTGTTGTGCAAGACGATCAAGGGCTGGACGCTCGGCCCCGAGATCGAGGGTCGCAACTCGACGCACCAGATCAAGAAGATGAACGAGACGCAGTTGATGAAGCTGCGCGATCGCTTGCACCTGCACGACGAGATTCCCGACTCGGCATTCGCCGACGACGC
>JAYVVU010000031.1:0-2445 GCA_043786755.1 Actinomycetota bacterium | reverse complement strand
TTGCTTCGTTGTCACCGGTGAGCAGATACGCCTCTAGGCCGAGATCGTGAAGTCGAACGATTGCGGGGCGACTCGTCGGCTTGACCGTGTCGGCAACGGCGATCGTGCCGATCAGTGCTCCATCGCAAAGCACTGCAACGACAGTCGCCGCGGTCGAGCCAGTCTCATCGGCCGTCGCGCGACGTACCTCAACCTCAGCGCCGTTGACCTTCGCACGCACCCCGACGCCGGCCGACGAAACGAACCCAGTTGCCGTCGGCAGATCGATTGCCTCGTTGCGTGCAATGGTCACGATGGCGGCGGCGATCGGGTGCTCGCTGCCCGCCTCGACCGCGGCGGCGAGTGACAACAAATCCCCGCGCGAAGCCGCGCCACTTGGAAGGACATCGACTACCTGCATCTGGCCGGTGGTGATGGTGCCGGTCTTGTCGAGCACGATCGTGTCGACCTTGCGCGTGCTCTCCAGGATTTCGGGACCTTTGATGAGAATGCCCATCTGCGCGCCGCGTCCGGTGCCAACTAACAGCGCGGTCGGCGTCGCGAGCCCAAGCGCGCATGGACAAGCGATGATCAACACCGCCACCGCCGGAGCGATTGCATCGGTGATGCTGCCCGTACGTGCAAACCAGAACCCGAGCGTGCCGACAGCGAGCACGATGACGACCGGCACGAACACCCCAGCAACACGGTCGGCAAGACGCTGCACCGGCGCCCGACCCGATTGCGCCGCTTGCACCAAACGTGCCATCTGCGCCAACGCAGTGTCTGCGCCGACGCGAGTGGCGCGCACGACCAGTCGACCGTTGGTGTTGATCGTCGCGCCGCTGACTGCGCTGCCCGGCCTCACTTCCACCGGCACGCTTTCGCCAGTAACCAAGCTGGCATCGACCGCGGCCTCGCCCTCTTCAACCTCACCGTCGGTCGCGATGCGCTCGCCTGGGCGTACGACGAATCGATCACCGACACGCAGGTCGCCAGCGGCGCGCTGCTCTTCGGTGCCGTCGGGCAAGAGAACGTTGGCTGCGTCGGAGCGCAGAGCCATCAGCGCGCGCAAGGCTCCACCTGCGCGTCGCTTCGAACGCGCTTCGAACCAGCGTCCCGCGAGAATCAGCGCCACCGTCGTGCTCGCAACCTCGAGGAAGAGGTGATGCGTGTCGCCGCGACGCGCGATGAACGACATCGGCATCTCCATGCCTAGGTCGCCAGCTGACGTAGCGACCAACGCGTAGAAACTCCAGCCGTACGCCGCGATGACGCCAGCCGACACCAATGTGTCCATGCTCGCTTCCGCCTGTTGCAGGTTTCTCCACGCGGCGTGATGAAACGGCCAGGCCGACCAGGTCGCGACCGGAGTTGCGAGTACGAGCGCCACCCACTGCCAACCGCGAAACTGCAGCGCCGGGATCATCGACAGCAGCAACACAGGTATGCCGAGTGCGATCGCCGCGATCAGACGTCGGCGCAAATCGGCCAGACGAGCGAGTCCTGGGTCGTGGTCGGGATCATCAATGAGTGAGGGAAGGGCCGCGTCGTATCCAATTGATTTCACGGCGGTAATCAGCGCGGCCGTATCGACACGCTCGGGCTCGAATGCGACCGTGGCACGCTCGGTTGCGTAGTTGACCGTTGCTGTGACGCCATCGAGCCGATTCAGTTTCTTCTCGATACGCATCGCGCACGCAGCGCAGGTCATTCCCGTTAACTGCAGGTCGACGTGTTCGAGCGCGTCGGGTTTGGCGAGCGCTTCGATCATGGCAACACCAACCGATTCGTCGTGAGATCTGGGACCACCGGCGACATTGCACCGGTGTGCGGGTGACTGGGCTTCGGAGCCGGCGAGTGATTGTGCCCCGGCAGGCGCTCGCCAATCGCGTAGGCGGTGCCGAACGTGCCGGCGAGGATGAGCGCGAACGAACCCAAGCGCACGCCGGTCTTTCGCGGGCTCGTCATCTCAACTGACCTCGAAACCCGCTTCATCAATGGCATCAACCAACGCGGCATGGTCAAGCGAAACGCCGCTCACCGTCACCAACTTGGTTTCAAGGTCGACCGCGACATCGGTGACGCCCGCGACCTTGCTGACTTCACTCTTCACCGACGCTTCGCAGTGACCGCAGGTCATGCCCGGTACCAATAGAACTGTTTGATTGCTTGTGTCGCTCATGCGCGCAACATCCTTTCAACGGCTTTGGTGGCTTCGTGGACAAGTGCATCAGTTCGCTTGGTATCGCCACTGGCGGCCGCGCCGGCCACACAGTGCTGCAGGTGCTCGTCGAGCAAATGCAACCCAACACCCTGCAACGCCTTGCTCGCCGCCGCGATCTGCGTGAGCACGTCGATGCAGTAGGTGTCGGTCTCGACCATGCGCTGCAACCCACGAATCTGTCCTTCGACACGACGCAAACGCGCCATTACCTGTTGCTTGTCGGCGGAGTATCCGGGAGT
>JAYVVU010000030.1:0-5772 GCA_043786755.1 Actinomycetota bacterium | reverse complement strand
GACGCGAGACTACTGAATCGGCTGCTGCGCTGAAATGCCGTCAAGCAACAGATCAAGCGCGGCCTCGAAGCGGCTATCGGCGGAACCGAGATAGAGGTGCTCGGCAACCGAGACTGATGCCGGAGATTCCGTCGGCGATAGCTCGGCGTACTCGCGACGCCAGTCGATGTACGTGCGGCGCCGGATACCGGCCGCCTGCGAGGCAAGCGGCGCGTCGATTGCCGCCGAACCCACACTTAGCTCGATGAGCGCGTGATACGCGGTTGCTGCCTGATCACCAGAGAATCCGCCCCGCTGGAGTTCGCGCAACAGCGCTTCCGTGATACGCATCTCGTTCGCGAGCCGGGTCGGGGCGGCACTCACCAACGCTGCGAGCCGCGGCTGGCGCAACTGCACTTGCCGTAGCTTCACGCAAATTCGCCGCACGGTTGCTCGCCAGTCGTCACCATCGTGCGTTCGGACGTCGACCGCACGCAAGAATCGATCACCAACCTCGCGTTCAAGGTCGGCCATCGTCGCGAAGTGGCGGTACAACGCGGTCGGGTCGCAACCGAGCGCATCGCCAAGCCGCCGAGCACTCAACGCCGCGACACCGTGATCGCGCACGAGCGTGGCCGCAGCGGCGATGATGCTGCCGCGAGTGAGCGACGCTGGACGTCCCACTAGCCGTCCCTCATCTCGGTGCGCTCAGTCATACAGCCCGGCGGTGCCGAGCCGCTCTAGGCACACTTCCGCACTCCAAGGCAGCATCGTGCTGCCGAGTCGCGAGTCGCGATACATGCGCTCGAGCGGCATCGACTTCAACATCGACTGACCACCACATACCCGAATGGCGAGACTGGCGACTTCGGCGGCGTGTTCCATCACCGTGATCGCTGCGGCCCAGCCGAGCACAAGTCGCTCCTCTGTCGGGTCGATCGTCGCTTCGTCGATCGCGCGATATAGCAGCGCACGCGACTGCTGGTGCTTGAGCTGCATCTGCGCCCAGCCGACCTGCTTGATCGGATGATCACGACGCGCTCCCGCCGACTGACCGGGCAACTCGCCGCGCAGATAAAGGCGAGTCGTTTCGATAACGCCGCCTGTGAGCCCGAGGTAACTCGGGCACAGCGACAAGAAGAGCCACGGGTAGCGCAGCGCGGCTTGGTTGTACATGCCCGTCGGCATCCACTCATTCGAATGCGGCACGAAAACATCTTTCATCAGCAACGTTCGCGATACGGTGCCGCGCATGCCGAGGGGATCCCAGTCGTCCAGGATCTGCACACCGTCGCCGTTGGCCGGCACGCCGAGAAGTCGAATCTCGTCCTCACCAGTCACCTGGCACGTCACGTTGTAGAACGTGGCCGCGCCCGAGAGCGACGCAAAGATCTTGCGACCACTCACCAGCCAGCCATCGGCGACTGGTACCGCTTTCGTTGCGACGCCACTCGTGGCGCCAGGCGACAAGCCTTCGGAGAACGGCTGACTATGGATGTCGCCGCGCTCGATGACTCCCCGATACATCTCGGCGCGAATTGCCTCGTGGCTCTCGCGCTGCGCAGGCGTCATGTCGAGCAGGTCGGCCACCGCGCCGCACCACAGCATCGTTGCGTTATGCATGTTGAAAGTCAGCCCCGTTGCACCACACGAGCGGCCGATCTCTTCGCTTACGCGCACATAGTCCGAATAGCTCGCGCCCAGCCCGCCGTAACGCGTCGGAACCGACACACCCATCAGTCCATTCGCACGGAAGTCGGCGAAGTTCTCGTGCGGGAAGCTGGCCTGCAGGTCGTACATCACCGCCCGGTCGCGCATTTCGGGCGCCATCGCACGGGCAAGGCCAACCATCTCATCGCGCGTCATCAGCGCATTCGACCAAACCTGACCACGTTTGTCAACACTGTTGACAAACGTGGCGGCTGTGGCAAACTCACGCAATGGCAATCGATGTCGACGGCGAGCGCTTTGCTTGGCGCGAGGCAGGCGACGGCGACCTAGTCGTTCTGCTGCACGGCTTGGGTGGCAGTCGCATCTCCTGGGAGCCGCAACTCCAGTCGCTGACGGCCAACCACCGCATCGCAGCATGGGATCTCCCTGGCTACGGCAACTCGGCACCACTCCCCGACTCCGTCACCTTCCCGGCACTCGCCCACGCGGCGACCGATTGGATTGCGGCGCTGCATGACGGCCCGGCGCACGTGATCGGCATCTCGATGGGCGCGATGATCGCTCAGTACCTCGCTGCATGGCATCCCGAATATGTACGGTCGCTGACCCTGCTCTCTGCCAGCCCTGCGTTTGGGCTTGATGGCACCTCGCCACAGAAGTGGCAAGCGGCTCGTCTGGCTCCGCTTGCCGCCGGTCAACAGCCCGCCGAGTTCGCCGATCGGGTGCTGCGCGCGATCGCCGGACCGCACATCAATGAAGCAGCGCTCGAAAGCCAGTGCCAGGCGATGGCGCGCATCAGCGGCCCCGCGCTGCAGAGCAGCATTGAATGCCTGATCACCCACGATGCTCGCCCACTGCTCGCCGGCATCATCGCTCCCACATTGGTCATGGTCGGCGAATTGGATACGGAGACCCCGCCCGCCTACGCCCATGTACTCAGCGAAGGAATCCCGCACGCGTGGTTGCAGGTCGTCGCGGGTGTCGGGCATCTGCTCAACGTTGAGGCCGCCGACGAAGTGAACGCAGCGATTGCGCGACACCTGAAGCATGTGGAGGAACGATGACAACCGAGTGGCGCTTCATCGAGGCTTTCGCCGCGCATCTCGCGCGCTGCCAACTGCAGATGGGCGAAACCGTCGCCGTGCTCAGCGAGTCGCAAAGTCGCCCGGCGTTGGTCGAGACCGCACGCCTTGCCGCACAGTCACTCGGCGGTCGCGTCTTCGATGTCGTCGTGCCGACTCCGGCTTCCACGCATTCGGTACCGATCCGTTCGACCGGCGCATCGCAAGCAATCGCCGGTTCTGCACCGGTGGTGTGGGCGCTCGCCGCCAGCGACCTCGTAATCGACTGCACAGTCGAGGGACTACTGCACTCTCCCGAACTCGGACAGATCCTGGCCGGCGGCGCGCGAGTACTGATGATCTCCAACGAACACCCCGAGGTCTTCGATCGTTTGCGCTTCGACCCCGATCTCGCCCGCCGCGTCGACCTCGGCCACGATTGGCTCAGCAACGCCAGCACGATGCGCGTAACTAGTCGCGCCGGCACCGATCTCACCGTTGAACTTGCCGGCGCGGCGACTGCGGGTTCGACAGGCGTCACCGCTGGCCCAGGCTCGATCGCCCACTGGCCCGGCGGGCTCGTCCTCGCGTTTCCGGCAGCGCACACGGTCAACGGCACGGTCGTGCTCGACGTCGGCGACATGAACCTCACGTTCAACCGCCTGCTCGAATCGCCAGTCGTGTTGCTGATCGTCGACGATCACATCGAGCGCATCGAGGGCGAGGGCACCGACGCAGTCCTGTTTCGCAGCTACCTCAGTGCCTTCGGCGATCGCGAGAGTTACGCGACCAGCCACGTCGGCTGGGGGATGAACCAATTCGCCCGCTGGGACGCCGCGCAGCTCTATGACCGGCGTGAGACCTGGGGTACGGAAGCACGCGCCTACGCGGGCAACTTCCTCTACTCCACCGGTGCCAATGAAACCGCTGCCCGCTTCACTGCCGGCCACTTCGACCTGCCAATGCGTAACTGCACGGTGCGCCTCGACGAGCGCACCGTGGTCGCCGACGGTGAGTTAGTCGCCGAACTCACCGCGTAGGCTCGCACCGACATGGGCACCCCAACCATCGATTCCGCGCAAGTAGTGCTGCCATGCAGCGAGCCGATCTCGACAACGATCGACTTCTTTACAGCTCATGGCTTCAAGGTGCGCACGATCATGCCAGCAGATCATCCACGCATGGTCGTGCTCGCTGGCCACGGCCTGACTGTTCGGCTGCAGGTCGGTGCTAAGGAGGCGCCAGGTCGACTGCGCGTGCTGAGCAACGATGTGGTCGAGCCGCAAGAAGTCATCGCTCCCAACGGGACGGTGCTCGAGTTCGTACCAGCTGTCGTGCCGCTGCACATGCCACCGATGGTCGAAGAGTTTGTCGTGATGCGCGCGCCAGCGGACAGTGACCGTGAGGTTAACGACAATGATTTCGGCGAAGGTCGCGCCGGGCTGCGCTATCGCGACCTCATCCCCAGCCGGCTCGGCGGCCGCTTTATCGCTTCGCACATCCTGATTCAGGAAGGCGGACCGGTGAACGATTATGTGCACTTCCACAACGTCCGCTTCCAAATGATCTACTGCCATCGCGGCTGGGTGCGCGTGGCCTACGAAGACCAAGGCGAGCCAATGCTGATGCGCGAGGGCGACTGCTTCTTGCAACCATCGACGATCCGCCACCGCGTGTTGGAAGCATCCGATCGTATGCAAGTGATCGAGATTGGCTGCCCTGCCGAGCATGAGACGTGGGCCGACCCCGACACGATGCTGCCCACCGGCACGATCGACACGACGCGTGGCTTCGGCGGCGATGGACATCGCTTCGTGTTCCACCAAGCTGCCAACGCCAAGTGGTCACCGTCGCGGTTCGCGGGTTACGAGACCCGCGACACAGGCATCGGTGCCGCAACCGACGGAGTCGCAGGCGTGCGCGTGCTGCGGCCGATCGGCGAGCCGGAACCAGTCACCACCTCACACAACATTGAGTTCCAGTTTCACTTCGTGCTCGATGGTTCGATCACACTGCAACGCCAGGGCGACGAGCCGATGCGTCTGACCGATGGCGACAGTTTCGTCGTTCCGGCCAACGTCAACTACACACTCAGCGAGCCAACCGCCGACGCACAACTACTCGACGTCACGCTGCCCGCGTAACTGCGCCTAGAGCAGTTCCAGAACTCCGCCAAGCCATTCGATGCTGGCTTGCGTGATCGGATCGACCACCAACTGCAGGTGATCGCAGCCAGCGGCGCCGAACGCGGCCAACTGATCGGCGAGTTCCTGCTGTGTCCCGCGCAACGGTTCGGCGGCGGCCTTGTCGGAGCCCATAGTGCGCCCGCTGCCACCCTGCACCTGCACGTAGACCGCTGCCGTGGCCTTCACTTCGCCCGCAGCACGACCAGCCATCTCACAGTGCTCGTTAACACGCGCGACCTCGCCTGTGAAACCTTCGACGGTGTTGCCAAAGCGACTCCACCAAACGTTCCACGACTGCACATAGGGCAAGGCGATCGACATCATGCGCGGCGCCGTCGAGCCGAGCATTAAGGGTGGACCACCAGCGCGCGAGACCGGGTCTACCTGGCTGCGCGCCACATTGTAGAAGCGGCCGTTGTAATCGACCACCTCGCCAGCGAGCAGCCGCCGAATGATCTCGAACGCTTCCTCGAATCGGCTCACGCGTTGGTCGTAGGCAAACCCGAAGGCGCGGTATTCGCGTTCGTTCCAGCCAGCACCGAGGCCGACGATCAACCGACCGCCGGAGATTGCATCAACCGTCGCTGCTTGCTTGGCGAGCATCGCCGGTTCGTGAAAGCCGATCGACGCGACCAGTGGCCCGATTTCGACGCGCGTCGTCACCGCCGCGATCGCGGCGAGCGATGTCCATACTTCCCACGGGCCACGCACCGTCCCGTTGGGCAGGTCGTACAGCAAGTGGTCGCCCAGCCAAATCGAATCGAAGCCGACCGCTTCGGCGGCTTGCGCCATCGCAATATATTCCGGCCACGGCACGAACCGTTCGACCTCGGGTAGCTGGACACCAATCTTGAACGAGCGACTCATACGCTCGA
>JAYVVU010000029.1:0-2460 GCA_043786755.1 Actinomycetota bacterium | reverse complement strand
TTCAGCCCAAAGCCGTAACCGGCCGGACACGAGCGGCCGGCCAAGGCCCGCACGCCGATGTACGTATGGATGCGCTGCATCTCGCGGCGCGAGGCCGTCGACAGTCCGACCACGTCGGTTGCTGCCGGCGCAGTGTTTGCCGAATCGAACCAGGCAACCCACGACGCGAGGTCGGCGACCGTCGTCCACAAGCCACCCATCGGTGCCATGTCGCCGTCGCCGATCGGGTCGGGCATGTCGCGCACGATCTGTCCGTCCTGGACTCGGTAAGGCCGCGCCCAGTTGTCGTGCGTCGGCTGCACCCACGTCGTGTCGTGCATGCCCAGCGGCGTCAGGAAGCGCTCGGTGATGTGCTGCTGGACGCGCATGCCAGTGGCGCGCTCGACCGCACGGCCGATCATCGCGTAGCCGAGATTGCTGTATTCGTAGACCGCGTTTGGCAGATGCGCGAACGTCGGGCCGCCGGCGTAGATCTTGTCGATGTCGTCTGGCGCGATGTCGAGGTGACGGTCTGCCCACGCGTCGTCGGTTGCGAGACCGGAGGCCATGCTGAGCAATTGGCGCAGTGTGATCGGCGCCGACCCTGGCGGTCCGGCGACGACCGCCAACTCGGGCGCATGTTTCGCGACGGCATCGTCGAGCGACCACACGCCCTCGTCGCGTAGCGCCAACACGGTGGCAGCGGTAAAGCTCTTCGTCATCGAAGCTATGCGGTACACGGATTCTGCGGTCGGTGCCTTTCCGTCATCGAGCACGCCAACAGCGCCGTGGTGCACGAGCGCGCCGTCAGCAACGATGCCCCATGAGATCGAAGGGCACAGATTGTCGGCCGCGAGTTGCTCGGCGATCTGTTGCAGCGCGGTGATGCTCTCCGGCTTCATTTGGTCAACGCTCCGGTGATGACGGTGAAAAGTTCGTCGTAGTTCTCGGTCGCCGGGAATTGTGGAAACTGCGCAACGATGCTCTCGGGCGCGTGGAACCAGAAACCTGCGTCGGCGGTGCGCAGCATCGCTGCGTCGTTGTAAGAGTCGCCAGCAGCCACGACTCGGTAGTGGAGACTGCGGAAGGCTTCGACGGCGTGCCGCTTCTGGTCGGGCATGCGTAGGGCGTAGTCGACGATTCGATCGTCCTGCACGATCAACTGGTGGCAGAGGATCGCGGGCATTCCGAGCTGCACCATCAGCGGCGCCGCGAATTGTTCGAACGTGTCGCTGAGAATGATCACTTGCGTGCGCGCGCGGAGTTTGTCGAGGAATTCGCGGGCACCATCCATCGGCGCCAAGCCACCGATCACGTCGCGAATCAAGCTCATCGTCAGTTGGTGCTGGTCGAGGATCGCTAGGCGACCCTTCATCAACACGTCGTAGTCGGGCTCGTCGCGCGTGGTGCGCCGCAACGCCTCGATGCCAGTGCGCTCGGCAACGGCAATCCAGATCTCCGGCACCAGCACGCCCTCCAAATCGAGGGCGACGATCGTCTGCTGCGGGGTGCTGGCGGCGCTCATGGTCGCCTATTCTTCACGGTCTAGGCGGTGTAGCGCCAACGACGGGGGACCGAATCATGTTGCAAAGCACGATGCAGGACGACTATCAGCTGGCGCTGCTGCCGCTGTTTCGCTATGGCCGACAGGTGCACGCGAACAGCAAGGTGATCACGTTCACTGGCGACGGGTACATCGAAAGCACGTTCGCGCAGTTGGCCGATCGTGCCGATCAGTTGGCGGCTGCGCTCGCCCGGCTGGGCGTAAAGCAGGGCGATCGCGTTGGCACATTCATGTGGAACAACCAAACGCACATGGAGGCCTACTTCGCGATCCCATGCATGGGTGCCGTGCTGCACACCCTCAACATTCGCCTGTTCCCCGAGCAGCTCTCGTTTGTCATCAATCACGCTGACGACAAGGTGATAATCGTCGATGCATCGGTGGCACCACTGCTGGCCCGCGTACGCGACCAACTGCCGAACGTGCAACACATCATCGTTAAAGGCCCTGGCGACTCTTCGAGCCTTGGTCCGGATGTCTTGGATTATCAAGTACACGACTATGACGAGCTACTCGCAGCCGAGAAGCCGGGTTACGACTATCCGGAGGTTGCCGAGAATTCGGGCGCGGCAATGTGTTACACGAGCGGCACCACCGGCAACCCAAAGGGTGTGATGTACAGCCATCGCAGCAGCTACCTGCATGCACTGATGGTCACCACCACCGCCAACATCGCGATCAGCGAACGCGACCGCATGCTGGTGATCGTGCCGATGTTCCACGCGAATGCGTGGGGTAGTCCGTACGCAGCATGGATGGTGGGTGCCGACCTTGTCTTCCCGCAGCAATTTCTTCAGGCGGCCCCGATCTCGCGCATCATCCGCGACACGCGGCCGACGCTGACCGGCGCCGTGCCGACGGTGCTCAACGATCTGTTGCATAACGCTTCCGACACTGACATGAGTTCTTTCCGATTG
>JAYVVU010000028.1:0-5800 GCA_043786755.1 Actinomycetota bacterium | reverse complement strand
GAGACCAGCGCGAACAGGCTGTACGAAATGGGCGCACGTGTATCCGACGATGCTCCGCTGGCGGCTTCGGAGATCTCATCGGTCGTACCGGAAGCGATCATGCCGCTGCCCGTCGCCGAACTGAACATCACGCCCGCCCACGGGCAACGCTCGGCAATCGAAGCCGAGCTGAATCGGCTCGCGTTCCTGCCCGACCAGGAAGAGCCCGGCGGACGGGTGGAAGTGCCGCAGATCGCGATGGCGCATGTCGAGCCGCGCGCGGTTGGTGTGCCCGTGCTGAGTAAGCACGAGATGTACAACCCGCGCGCAACGCCAACAATGCCGACAGCGAAGCGAGTGTCGTTTGAGTCCGCCTTCGGCGCCACGGCGCCTCGCCGCCGATCGAAGAAGGGCGCCGTTCGTCGCGTCATCTCCCTCGTCCTCACCCTCGCGATCCTCGGCGGCGGGCTCTACGCCGCGAAGTTTTACCTGCTTGATCCGAAGTGGGACCCCGCTGTCAAAGTTCTCGCCGACGAAGTCGAAGCCACACGACTACTTGAGTTCGATCACGCCGTCGAAGTGACGGCGCTGTCGGCCGACGAGTACTCGACGCGAATCGCTAGCTACGCCCTCGACATCCACGATGGCAACCAAGAAAAAGTCGGCAGTGAGATGCGCGCGCTCGGCTTGCTGAACGGCGTGCTTGATCTACGTGCCATCGGCTTGGCGGCCTTGCCCGAGACGCCTGCCTTCTTCGACGCTGGCTCGGAAAAGATTTACGTCGTTATCGGGTTGCCGACGCAGACGTATCGCTTCGCGATGTATCGCGCCCTCACGGCTGCGCTGCTCGATCAGCACTATGGCTGGGGTGGCAACATCGATGGAGCATCACCCTCGGTTGTCCGCGGAACGCGTGCGCTCTACGAGGCCGATGCACTCGCGACAGCATCGAGCATGCTCACTCCCTCCGATCTTGCCTTGGTAATTGAGCAGCGCGCGGCCCTCTACACGACGTTCACCGTGCCGACGACACCCTCGCAATTCGCAACTACTGTCGCCGGCCGACTTGGTGTTTCCTTGCGCGCCTTCGTCGAAGCGTTCCCACTAGCGGAACGCGGCCGCATGTTGCGCGATGCCGTAATCACCGACGGCCAGGCGCTCGATCTGCGCCGACTGGTGCGTGGCGTTGCCGATGCGGCTGCCGATCCGCTGGACGCACTACGGCAGGAACCGGCACCGGCTTCGGGCTCGCAAGGAATGTTGTTCTGGTATCACGTACTCGCCAGCCGACTAGACGTCGCGACCGCCTGGAACAATGCGCTGCCCATTCAATTCGACGACATGACCGTCACTGCTGGCGCTACCGGGTACTGCGTGGCCGCCACTCTGACCGTGACCGCGGCAGCACTCGATGGTGTCGGCGCCGCATTCACCGCGTGGGCAAGCCTTGCGCCCGCTGAGTCCGCGACGACAGTCGTTCCCTCGCTCGACGGCGGCATCGGCCACATCGCGATCAGTGCATGCGACCTGGGACTTGCCGTGGCGACCAACAACGGCCAGGTTCCTCTATCGCTCGGCGGCGCCCCGTTGCGTTCCGAGCAGTACCGGTTGCTGAAGATCGCACAGCCGACCCTTACGAATTCGCAGGCTGCGTGTGCGGTCTACGACGGCGACACGGTCTCGGCCACAGACGATCGTCTGGTCGTTGACCCGATTGAAGGTTGGGCAGTTCCGTCAGTGCATCCGGTGCCGGACTCGACTCGCCCGGAGTGCGCTGCCGTTTAAGTCGGCGTCTCAGCAGTGAGCTAGTCGCGGAAGTTTTCGAACTGCAGCGGAATGCCCAAGTCGGTTCCCTTGAGCAATGCGATCACGGTCTGCAGGTCGTCGCGCTTCTTGCCGTTGACTCGGATCGTGTCGCCCTGCGTCTGACTGGAGACGCCCTTGGGGCCCTTTTCCTTGATCAGGCGGTTGATCTCGCGCGCCTTATCGGCCCCGATGCCGACCTTGATGGTGACGACCTGGCGAACCGTGTTCTGGGTCGCTTCCTCGACTTTGCCGAACTCGACACCCTTCAACGAAACGCCACGCTTTACCAGCTTCTCTTCAACCACCAACTGCAGCGCCTTCAAACGATCTTCGCTGACCGTGCGCAGCGTGAGAACGAGGTCTTTCTGCTCAATTGACGAGTCGGTGTTCTTGAAGTCGAAGCGCGTGCCGATCTCGCGTTGGGCCTGATCGACTGCGTTCTTCAATTCTTGGCGATCAACCTCGGAGACGACGTCAAAACTGGACATGACGACATGTTAGTTATCGCGATAACCTCACACACCGCTGATGGGTCGGTGCCCGAGTGGCCAAAGGGAGTTGACTGTAAATCAACCGGCGTCGTCCTACGTAGGTTCGAATCCTGCCCGGCCCACATATGCCGTTAGTTAAATGCGGTGATCGCCAGGTCCATCTGGGCCTGGCGATCCTTCGTTTTGTACAACTTCTCTCATGATCCTCATCGACGCCGCCGGCCTCGCCGCATCTCGCCCCAATCGTCCGCTGTTCGCGGATCTGTCGCTGACCATCAGCGACGGCGACCGCGTCGGCGTTGTCGGCATCAACGGCTGCGGGAAGAGCACGTTCTTGCGCATGCTCGCGCGCGAATTCACGCCCGAGGCGGGCGAGGTGCGCTGGGGCCGGGGTGTGCGCGTTGGTTTCCTCGCGCAGCAGCCGGTTCTGCCCGCAGGCACCGTGCGCGCTGCGGTGGGCGGTGGTTGGGAGGGCGAGGCGATGCTCGACCGCCTGGGCATGGCGGCGCTCGCCGATGCCGCGACCAACGAGTTGTCCGGCGGCCAGGCGAAGCGTGTCGCGCTCGCCCGCATGCTGATCGGCGAGCACGAAGTGCTGATCCTCGACGAACCGACCAACCATCTCGACCTCGACGCGATCAGGTTTCTCGAGGACTGGCTGGCCGCCTTTCGTGGTGGGCTGTTGCTGGTCACTCACGACCGACATGTGCTCGACCGTGTTACGACCAAGGTGCTCGAGATCGATCGCGGTGCGGGATACGTGCATGTGCCGACCGAACGGTCTGCGGGCTCTGGCTACGCGGCGTATCTCGCCGGTCGCGCTGAACGCGAGGAGCGCGCCGAGATCGACGAGCAAGTCCGCCGCAACTTGGCCGCTCGCGAGCTTGCTTGGCTGCGCAGGGGCGCGCCAGCGCGTACGGCTAAACCAAAGGCGCGCATCGCAACAGCCACCGCGCTCGTCAACACCAAGGCGAAAGCAGCGGCGCGCACTGGCGACCTCGCGTTGTCGATGGGCACTAAACGCCTCGGCTCAAAAGGCGTGGAGTTGCGCGCGGTTGCTTTTAACTGGCCTGACGGAACAGGTGTGCTCTCTGGTGTGTCGGTTGCGTTCGAACCCGGAGATCGCATCGGCATCGTCGGACCGAATGGTGTCGGCAAGTCGACGTTGCTCGATCTTGTTGCAGGTCGACTCGCGCCGACCGCTGGCGAAGTCGAGCGCGGTGCGACGGTCAAGATCGGTTATTACGACCAACTCGGTCGCGGCCTCGATCTGACCAAGCGCGTGCGTGAAGCGATCGCTGGCGACAAGGGTGAGCCTTCGCTGGCGGACGTCACGTTGATGAAGCGGTTTTGGTTTGATGGCGATTCACAGTTCGCTCCCATCGGCACGCTTAGCGGTGGCGAGCGTCGTCGATTGCAATTGCTGCTCACGTTGGTCGAGCAACCGAACGTGCTGTTGCTCGACGAGCCGACCAACGACCTCGACCTCGACACACTGCGCGCGTTGGAGGACTTCCTCGACGACTGGCCGGGCATCGTTGTCGCTGTCAGCCACGATCGATCTTTCCTCGACCGTGTGACCGACGAGTTGCTCGCGCTCGACGGCGGCGGCGGCGCTGAGTGGATCCGCGGCGGCGTTGCCGCCTGGCTCGCTGCCCATCAGGCTGCTGGCCCCTCGGCGCAAACCGTCAGAACGGCGGCCGCAGTAGCGACCGCCAGACCCACAACGACCGGTACCGCGAGCGCCGTCGCGGCGAGTCCGTCGACTATTCGTCGCCGATTGGGTGAGGCCGAGCGCGCTCTGGCCGCGGCTTCCAAGCAGCGCGATGTGCTGATCAACGAGTTGGGCGACGCGCTCGACCATCGCGAGATGCACGCGTTGGGCGAACGACTTTCCGTCGCGCAGGCAGCAGTCGACTCCGCCGAAGAGCAGTGGCTAGCGCTCGCCGCACAGGCAGAGGGTTTGGGGTTAGAGGTTTAGAATCTCGACGACTGAGTCGACGATGTAACGATTCCACCAGCGGCGATGATGCATCAGCGCGTGCCCTTCGGCTTCGACGATTACATGCCGCGCACGTGCCCCCGCGACGATCGCGCGCTGCACGAAGTCAAGCGATGCCTGCGGATTTGTCGTGCGATCCGAGTCGCCGTGCGCGACGAGCAACCAGCGCCCGGCGACGTTGGCCACAATTGGTTCACCCAGTGGCAGCCATGGTGCGAGGCCGACGACGCCAAGCACGCCTGGGTGATCGGCCAACCTTGTTGCCGCGCGGCCACCCATTGAGTGACCCACCAGCACGACGGCGCCACCAGCAACAACAGTTTCATCCACGAATGCACGCAAGTCGGCGAGCGCCGAGACTCCGTCCGCGTTCCATCCCTGTTGGCGGAATCGCAAACAACTCACACGTATCCCGCGTCGCCGAAGTCTGCGGCTGATCGCGAGTCGAAACAATTTGATGCGCAGCACGGGTAGGTCGAACCGTCTGACTGGCTCGGTCCCCACCTCTCGTCCGCCGTGGATGAGAACGACCGTCGTCGCCGGAGCCCGGGGTCCGCGTGTCACAACAGCCGTTGCATGAGCGCAACGTCGTGCCAGCGCCCAAACTTGCGACCGACTTCGCGCTCAGTGCCGACCAACTCGTACCCGCACGCGCGATGCAGCGCCACGCTGGCCTCGCTGGCTGCATTGATTCGCGCAAACACTGTGTGGAATCCCGAGCGACCAGCGGTCGCAATCAACTCGGTCAACAGCAGGCGGCCGATCCCCTCGCCGTGGCGCCCGCGGCGGACATAGACCGAGTTCTCGACGCTGGTGCGGTAGGCGGCCCGCTCCTTGTACGCCGACAGCGCCCCGAAACCGACAACCGTGCCGTCGGCGTCGACGGCAACGATCGTGGCAAACGCCCCCGACCGATCGGCCAGCCATTGCTGCTGGTCGGGCAGCGTCCGGGGCACCAGGTCGAAGGTGGCGATCGTGTGCTGAACCTCGTAGTTGTAGATCTCCCGGATCTGCTCGGCGTCGGCGATTGTCGCCAGTCGCAGCGAGATTGTCGTCGGCAAACCGGCCATTTCGTGAGGGTAGCGGGCAGGCGTCACCGCTATGCTGACAAGTCGGTTTCGTGGGATTTCCCGCGTGCCTGTCGTTTTCTATAGGCCTTTTTTGACATGGCCCTCTTAGCTCAGTCGGTAGAGCAACGCCATGGTAAGGCGTAGGTCGTCGGTTCGACTCCGACAGAGGGCTCGACCTTAGGGCGGCGTAGCTCAGTTGGTCAGAGCATCCGGCTCATAATCGGAAGGTCATCGGTTCGAACCCGATCGCCGCTACAACGAGTACCTGAACGACACAGTTCTACCGAGGAGGAAAGACAGATGAGCAAGGCCAAATTCGAGCGCACGAAGCCCCACGTCAACATCGGCACCATGGGTCATATCGACCATGGCAAGACCACGTTGACTGCTGCGATTTCTAAGACGTTGGCGGGTAAGGGGTTGGCGACGTATACGCCGTTCGATCAGATCGA
>JAYVVU010000027.1:0-5800 GCA_043786755.1 Actinomycetota bacterium | reverse complement strand
TGTGCTGATTCACGATCAGCGTTGCGCAGCCGAGTTGCGGCGCGATCGCAAGCGCAACGTGATCGACGCGCCGGAGTTCAGGGTGGTGATCAACGAGCGTGTGTGCGAAGGCTGCGGCGATTGTGGCGACAAGAGCAACTGCCTGTCGGTACAGCCGATCGACACTGCCTACGGACGCAAGACGCGCATCGACCAAGACTCGTGCAACTTCGATCTTTCGTGCATGCAAGGCGACTGCCCTGCGTTCATGACGGTCACAGTCGATAACCGTCCCAATCGCAGCAAGAAGGTCGCGCGCCAGGCTCCCCCGGCGGTCGCCGCGCCAACGGTGGTCGATACCGATCGCGACGACTACACGATTCGCATGGCCGGCATCGGCGGCACTGGTGTCGTCACGATCAGCCAGATCCTCGGGACCGCCGCGATGCTGGCCGGTTATCACGTGCGTGGGCTCGACCAGACGGGCCTGTCGCAAAAGGCCGGTCCCGTCGTCAGCGACTTGCGCCTTTCGCGCACACGGCCGCATGCGTCGAACAAAGCAACTGCTGGCTCTGTCGATGTGATCCTCGCCTTCGACCAGCTCGTTGCCGGCGGCGATGCGACCTTGCGCACGATGGCTGCCGATAAAACAGTTGTCATCGCCAACTCGGCGGCAATCCCAACGGGTTCGATGGTAGTTAACCCATCTCGGCCGTACCCGCTTGCGGAGGTTGGTGCTCGTCTCGACGACAACTCGGAGAGCGCGATCCGCGTCGATGCACAGCGGCTCACCACTGCATTGCTCGGCGACACCGGCAGCGTCAACGTGTTCATGCTGGGTGTTGCTGTGCAGGCAGGCCATGTGCCCGTCGACGTCGAATACGTCGAGCGAGCAATCACGCTCAACGGTGTTGCAGTCGAGAAGAACCTCGCCGCCCTTGGTTGGGGTCGCGCCTGGGTCGCCGACGCCGCCGCAACCGACGCAGCGAGTGGCGTTGTTCCTGCGGTTGCAGAGGGTCCAGTTCGCGAGCGACTTTCGGCCGATCTCGTCGGTTACCAGTCGGCGAGATATGCGAAGAAGTTCGACGCGGTCATCGACAAGGTCGCCGCCGTCGGTGAAGACGAACTCACCGATGCCGTCGCCCGCCACCTGCACAAGTTGATGGCCTACAAAGACGAATACGAAGTCGCCCGCTTGCTACTGCTGCCGGAGTCGCGCACTCAGGCGCGCAAGATCGGCGGGGCGAAGACCAAGGCGACCTGGCTGCTACATCCGCCGATGCTGCGCTCGATGGGAATGAAGAGCAAGTTGCGACTCGGCCGGTGGGCGACGCCCGCCTTCTGGGCGCTGCGAGCAGGCAAGCGGTTGCGCGGCACGCCGTTCGACTTCTTCGGATGGGCGAAGGTACGTCGCCTCGAGCGCGAGATGATTCCCGAATACATCGCCGCCATCGACGCGCTGCTGCCCCATGTGTCGGCCAGTACTCTGCCCGAGATCATCGCGATTGCCTCGCTGCCCGACCGAGTGCGCGGTTACGAGCACCTCAAGTGGGATCGTGCGATTGCGTATCGCGAGGAGTTGTCACGACGCGTCGCGGCGCTTGTTGGCGACCCTGTTCCGTCGCTCCAGTAAGAATCCGCGATCACTGTCGTTCGAAACGCAGTTCAGGGCCAGATCGAACGCTGCAACGGCCGCCGCCTGGTCGCCAAGCCGATCGAGTAGTTCGCCACGGGTGCTCCAATAGAGGTGCCAGTTCTCAACGGTTGCTTGGTCAGCGTCGACTTGCTCATCAAGCAGCGCTAGTCCCGCAGCGGCGTCGACTGCATACGCGACCGCGACAGCACGGTTGACACGTACCACTGGCGTCGGCGCGAACAACTCAAGCGTTGCGTACAAGCTCGCGATCTGCGGCCAGTCAGTGTCGGCGAAGGTCGGCGCGATGCCGTGCAGACACGCGATCGCTGCTTCGATTTGATAGCGCCCGGGGCGATGCAGATGCACGACGCGATCCAGCATGGCGGCCGCTGTCTCGATCCCGTCGTGATGCCAGCGCGATCGATCTTGATCGGCGAGCAAAACAACGCGGCCGGCATCGTCCACTCGCGTCTCGCGACGCGCGTTGGTCGCGATCGCCAGTGCCAGCAATCCGGTGCACTCGGGCTCGTCGGGCATTAACTCGGTCAACAGCCGCGCCAAACGGACACCCTCGGTAGCGAGATCGGCACGCGCATCCAAACGTCCCTCTGGCGCGTGATGGCCAGCGGTGATCACCGCGTGCACGACCTGCAACACGGCGGGAAGTCGATCGGTTAGTTCGTGGTCTGCTGGAACGCGGTAAGGAATGCGTGCCGACGCGATCTTCTTCTTGGCGCGACTGATGCGCTGGCCCATCGTGGTCTCGGGGACCAGAAAGACGGCAGCGATCTCGCCAGTCGTCATCCCGCAAAGAGTGCGCAACGCAAGCGCGAGTCGCGACTCAAGCGCCAACGCCGGATGGCAGCACGTGAAGAGCAACCGCAGCAGGTCGTCGCGCACCATCGAATCTGATGTCACTTCCTGAAAGGCGAGCGACATGTCGTCGAGCAGTCGGGCGTCGGCTTCCTTGGCGACGCGTTTCGAATCGCGGCGCAATACATCGAGTGCTCGGTGACGGGCGGCGGTCGTCAACCACGCCGCCGGATTGCTGGGTGCTCCATCGACGGGCCAGCGGCGTAGCGCATCGACCACAGCATCTTGCACGGCATCTTCGGCGATGTCGATGCTGCCGACGAGCCGAACGAGGGTGGCCAACACGCGGCCACCCTCGTGGCGGATCATCTGTTCCAGCGACTCCGTCACATCTGACTGAAGTCGATCACCGGCCGAACTTCGACCTTGCCGTGCCAAGCACCGGGGATCTGGGCGGCCCACTTCAGCGCCTCATCGAGGTTGGCGCAATCGAGTAGGTAGAAACCGCCGAGCACTTCTTTGGTCTCCGCGAACGGGCCGTCGGTAGTGACGACCTCGCCCCCCTTGGCACCGCCCTTGACGTGCACCGTCGTGGCGGTGGTCGAGGGCTCGAGCGCTTCGCCGCCGCCCAGTACACCAGCGGCACCCGCAGTGTCGCCAAAGTCGGAGTACTCGGCGAACACCTTCGCCCAATCCTCGGGGGTGCCAGTGCCTTCGTTGGAACGGTTTTCGTAGATCAGAGCTGCATAGCGGGGCATTTCATTCTCCTTGTTCTGGGGACTGTCACCTTCAACGACGAACGAGCTTCGCGGATTTCGACAGGTTCGCAACAAAACCTCACACCGCCGCCTCGACCGCGACGTCGGCCAGTACGCCATCGAAGCGGCCACAGATTTCTGTGATGTCGTCGTCGGTCATCACCGTCGACAGCACGACTAATCCGCGCGAGGCGAAGTAGAGGCCGTGGTTCATCCCGGCGAGATGCACCAATCGCATCGTCTCGGCGTCGTCGCGCGTGAGCGACGCGGTGGGTAGCACGTCACTGAAGTACATGTTCAACAGCGAGCCAACCCGGCGACACGCGAACGGAAGGCCGACCCGCGCGGCCGCATCGGCGAGATGCCGTTCGAGACGCTCGGCTTGCATGCCCATGCGCGTCACCGCGTCGGAGGTGAGGTGGCCGTAGGAGACAACGCCAGCCGCAGTGGTCACGGGATTGCCGTTGAAGGTTCCACTGTGGAAGATGCGACCACGCGTTGGGTCCAGCAAGCTCATCAGGTCGTGGCGGCCGCCGACCGCTCCAACCGGATACCCGCCGCCGATGATCTTGCCCAACGTGGTGAGATCGGGCGTGATGCCCAGGTTCACCTGATGGCCACCCGTCGACATTCGCAGCGTGATCACTTCGTCGAGCACAAACACGGCACCTGCGCGGTGTGTTGCATCGATCACGCGTTGGAAAAACTCCGTCGGAGCCTGCACAAGACCCGACGCACCCATCGCGCCCTCAAGGAAGACGGCCGCGATCTCGTCGCCCTGCGCGGCGAGTATTGCTTCGAAGGCCGACGCATCGCCCCACGGCGCAACGATCGTGTGCGGCCACGCCTTGTCGCCGGTGTTGCCGAAGTAGCCGGCTTCGAATGCCTCGTGACTTCCGTGATAGCCGAACTGCGCCATCAGGATCTTGTGCCGGCCCGTGTGTGTGCGTGCGACGTGCAGCGCCAACATGTTGGCTTCGCTGCCGCTGTTGCAGAAGCGAACGAGATCGATCGAGGGCACGCGTTCGCAAATCAACTCGGCCAATTCGACTTGCGTGTTGTTGCGCGCTGGCCATGCAGTGCCGGCGCCAATCACGCGCGATACCGCGTCGACGATCGGCTGATACGCGTGACCGTGCAACAGGCTGGTGAAGTTGTTGGACAGATCGAGGTAGTCATTGCCGTCGATGTCAGTGAGCGTGACGCGGTTGGCCGACGCGATCGTCAATGGATACGGCGTGTGATAGCCGGCAGCGCGGGTGTCGCCGGCCGGCATCACCTTCTGCGCGCGCGGCCCCATTGCGGCCGAGTTAGGAGTGCGTGCGATGTACTGCGTTTCGATTGTCGACATACGTCGACTTTATGTCAGCAGATCGCGGGTGACGTCCAGCCACAGGTTGGTGGTCAAGCGCAGGCTTTCCACGTCGACGCGTTCGTCGTTCCCGTGGAAGCGGCGGCCGAAGTCCGACGGGTCCACGTCGGGACTAAACAGCCCGGCGCCGTATGCGATTGCGCCCATCTGTCGGTAGATCCGCGAATCGGTAAAGCCGAGAACTAGTTCCGGCGTGGGGCGTGCGGTCGGGAATGGTTTGGCGATGCTGCGCGCGAGGGCATCCCACAACGGGGTGTTCGAGCGACTCATCGAGGCTGGATCGTTCATGATCACCTCGATTTCGACTCGATCGTAGAGGTCGCCGAGCGCCGTGCGTAGATGTGCGTCGACATCCGCGGCGGTCTCACCGGGCAATGTGCGCACGTCTACTCCAACATCGACGCAGTCCGGAATCGTGTTGGTCTTCATTGGGGTCGGCCGACGGTCGCCATCGGAACCCGGCCCGATCGTGTTACACGAGAACGTCGTGTGCGTGCACGAGTGCAGATGTGCACCTGGCCCCGGAATCGGCAGCGTGTCGAGAAACGCGTCGATGCGGCCCGGATCGAGCAACTCGCGTTGCGCGTCCTCTGACAGCCCTGATGTTTCAACCGTGGTTCGCCACAGCTCGTCGAAGCGCGGCGATGGCCGGTAAGCGCTGATACGCCCAATCACAGCGGCGGCGGTCATGAGCGCGTTGTTCGCTTTGTACGGCGTGCTGCCATGGCCCGGTGTACCTCGCACTCGGATCCGTCGCCACGCAACGCCCTTTTCGCCGACGTTGATGCCGATGAACGGTGCTTCACTTGGGCCGCTGTGCAAGCCGGCACTCTCGGTGAGCACGTAGTCGGCCATGATCGCATCGGGTGCATGGTCGGCCATCCACTGCATGCCGTGCGCGCTCCCCGATTCTTCGTCGGCTACCGCGAAGAAGATCAGATCGCCTTTCGGGCGAAAGCCGGTGGTCGCGAAGTGGCGGAAGGTCACTGCCATCGACGCGGTGAGGTTCAACATGTCGACGGCACCGCGGCCCCACACCTCGCCGTCGATCAACTCACCGCCGAACGGATCGTGCTTCCAGCCCGCTTCGTTGACCGGCACAACGTCGGTATGGCCCATCAAACACAGCGACGGCGCGTTCGGGTCGCTCCCTTCAATGCGGGCGACGAGTGAAGCGCGGCCGGGAGTCGGCTCGTACTGCTGCAGGTCGAGACCGGTGCCGCCAAGGAACTGACGCAACGT
>JAYVVU010000026.1:0-5801 GCA_043786755.1 Actinomycetota bacterium | reverse complement strand
GGTCGCCGAAAGCATCGCCGAGACGACGTCGTGGATCGCTCCCACCATTCCGGTGGCCGCCGACCCTTCGCCGTTTCACGGCACGCCGGCACTTGGCTGAACCGTGCGGTTCCAGCCGACCGACCTACCGGTCGCTGAATCACTTCCCGCGATAGCGGCCGCCCTCGCAGCACACGGCAGCGCGGTACTCGTCGCACCACCCGGTGCCGGCAAGACCACGCTGACACCGCTCGTGTTGCTGGACGAGCCGTGGCTTGGTGATCAGAAGATCGTGATGCTCGAGCCGCGCCGACTCGCGGCGCGCGCCGCCGCGCAACGCATGGCAGCGCTGCTGGGCGAGAAGGTCGGCGAAACGATCGGCTATCAAACGCGCGACGAGCGCCACATCGGTGCCAACACTCGCGTCGAGGTGGTCACCGAGGGCGTGCTGACGCGTCGACTACAGAACGATCCATCACTCGATGGTTACGGCCTAGTGATCTTCGACGAAATTCACGAACGCAACCTGCCCACCGACCTTGGGCTCGCACTCCTGCTCGACGCGAAAGCGACGGTGCGACCCGACATCCGCGTGCTCGCGATGTCGGCCACACCGGACACAAAGGGGCTTCTCGCGGTCCTTGGCCCGTCGACCACGGTGGTGACCAGCGATGGCCGACTTCATCCGGTCGACATCGTGTGGCTGCCGATGACTAAGACCGATCGCGTACCTGAGTCAGTTACGGCGGCGGTACAACGCGCCCTGCGCGAACAAGCGGGCGATGTGCTCGTGTTTCTCCCCGGCATCGGCGAGATCCGACGAGTGCAACAGATGCTGGTGGGCGCTGTGCCCGAGGAAGTCGACGTGTTTCCACTTGCGGGTGCGCTGTCGATGAGCGAGCAAGACCAGGCTCTTGCGCCATCACCGGCCGGACGCCGACGTGTCGTACTGAGCACGGACATCGCCGAGTCGTCGCTGACCGTCGATGGTGTGCGCGTGGTCGTCGACGCCGGGTTGGCGCGCGTTCCGCGGTTCGATCAGCGCAGCGGCATGTCGCGACTCACCACCGTCAGCACGAGCCGCGCCTCGGCCGACCAGCGTGCGGGACGCGCCGGACGTATCGAACCGGGCGCCGCGTATCGGTTGTGGAGCAAGCTCGAACACGGGACGCGACGCGCGCATCTCGAGCCCGAGATCACTCAGGTCGATCTTGCTGGTCTCGTGCTCGAACTTGCGGTGTGGGGTACGCCGGTCGGCGACTTGAACTGGGCGGACGCACCACCGACGCGCAGTGTGCAACAGGCAACCGAGTTGCTGAAGTTCCTCGGCGCGCTCGACCACGATGCAAACGCGACCGCGCTCGGTCGCCAGATGTTGGCGTTGCCGCTACACCCGCGACTTGCACGCATGGTTCACGGCGCGGCTACCGGCGACAAGTCGTTGGCGTGCGTGGTAGCCGCTTTGCTCGACGAACGCGATGTACTTCGTGGTCGCCCGGACGAACTGCCCGCCGATCTCGCCCTGCGCGTCGGTGTTGTGTGCGGCCAGTCGCACGATCATGCCGACGCGCGCGACGTCCGACGAGTTCGCGACCGTGCGGCAGACGTCGCGCAGCGCGCGCGAATTTTGTTCGATCTCGGATCCGTTCATGCCGGACGCTGCGGCGTCGTGTTGTCGCTCGCCTATCCGGATCGGGTAGCCGTGCGTCGCAGTCAGCCGGGCCAGTTCCAGTTGCGCTCAGGTGCCAGTGCGTGGACTCCACCAACCGACCCTCTCGCCAACGAGCGCTTCGTCGTCGCCGCCGATCTCGACGGCAAGCGCGACAACGCACGCATTCGCATCGGTGCTGCGCTGGAGGTCGAAGATGTAATCGTCGCGCTCGCCGATCAAATCGAGAATCGCGAAACCCTGCTGTGGGATAAGCAACGCGACGATCTCGTCCTCCGCCTGGAGACACGTCTCGGTGGAATGGTGCTAGTCGAGCGCACGGTCGCGCCAACGCCGGGCGCAGCGACGATTGCCGCGCTCGTCGAACGCGTGCGCACCACGCGATTGGCAGCGCTGCGCTGGACAGACGACGCCGTCGCCCTGCGAGCACGCGTCGCCTTCCTCCGCCGCGAGTTCGCTGGTGAGGAGTGGCCCGACTGGAGCGATACGAAACTGCTCGCAACGCTCGACGACTGGCTCGGGCCGTACCTCGTCCGCGCCGTCGGTGCAGCAGACCTCGCAAAGTTAGACACGGCAATGCTGCTCACCTCGCAACTGGGCTGGGACAAGACGACGCGTTTGGCCGAGTTGGCACCGTCGACGTTCGATACTCCATCCGGTCGACAGGTGACCATCGACTACTCGCGCGATATGCCAACCGCATCGGTGCGCGTGCAAGACCTGTTCGGCCTCCGCGCGCATCCGTCGGTCGTCAACGGGCGCGTACCGATCGCGCTGGAGTTGCTCTCCCCCGCCGACCGACCGATTCAGATCACGAGCGACCTACCCGGTTTCTGGGCGGGTACATGGGCCGACGTCCGCAAAGAAATGGCCGGCCGCTATCCGAAGCACCAGTGGCCAACCGACCCAGCCACAGCCACCCCAAAACGCCTGAAGTAACCCCACCCCTGTTTGTGTCGCGCGCAGGACCGGATCACAGCGAGATCAGGCCGCGACACAAACCTGGTGATTGAAGACATCTGCCGCGATCGGGGCGTTCGCTGCACTCAGTTCCAGCGTGAAGCGCGAACGCGAATTGATCGATCTCGCCGCCGAGAAGCATTCGCTCGTGAGCCGACTTGACGCAGCGGCCGCTGGCTACAGCGCCTGGCAATGGGAACGCGCGCAGGACGACGGGCTCTGGCTTCAGGTAGCACCCGATCAGTTGCGACATGCGGCAACTCCGCTCACGTTCGAGATGTCGGTACGCGCCGGCGCCTCGTGGTTGGGAAAGCGTGGCGCGTTGTTCGGCGCGAGCGCCCTGAGTTGGTTGGGCGTCGACGTGCCGCCGACGACTCGTGCCGAGTTCCTAGTCCCGCGGTCGCTGAGGTCGATTCCGAACTGGGTCACAATCCACACAACGACAAAGTGGGAGCCCGCCGACGTGATTTTCCACAACGACGTGCGAACGACGACCGCTACGCGAGCGATTCTTGACTACGCAGCCAGCTCACCAAGCGCTGCTCAGCTTGAGACAACAATCGACAGCGCGATCAAACTGCGACGCACAACGCGAGACAGGCTGGGTGACCGACTTGTGATTCTGCGCGGAAGTGGGCGCTATGGCTCAAGGTTGCTGAGTGAATTGCTTCTCGACTCTGGCGGCGAGTCGTTCCTGGAGCGCCGCTTCCTGCGACTGCTGCGAAGCGCGGGATTGCCCCGGCCGCAGTGTCAGGTCGTATTTCGCAACAACGGCAAAACCGTCGCCAGGGTGGACTTCCTATTTCCGGCCGCGAAGACAATTGTCGAGGTAAGTGGCCGACTGGGTCACACCTCGGATAGAGACCGTCAGCGCGACGCCCGACGCCGAAATCAGTTGCAACAAATGGGCAACACCGTCCTGGAGTTCACCACCGCCGATGTCATCGACGGCAAGGACTACGTCTTGAACAGTCTTTCCAAGTCCCTTTCGGTCGCCGATCGGCCGCGATAGCGCTGATACCTGGTTTGTGTCACCGCGCGGCCTGATCACACCGAGGTCAGACCGCGACACAAACCGAATGTTCGAAGGCGACATCGAGTGACTGCGGCAGGGCTTGACCTCGTATCCTTGAATCGTGGCTGATGCTCCGGTGTTTGAGTTCACTCCGATCCTTCCGCTTGGCGACGACGACACGCCGTATCGGTTGCTGACAAAGGAATACGTCAGCACGATGCAGACACCGTTGGGTCCCATGCTGCAAGTCGACCCGGCGGCGTTGACGTTGATCACGCAGGAAGCGATGCGCGAGATTTCGCATCTGCTGCGGCCCGGTCATCTGCAGCAACTGCGCAACATCCTCGACGACCCGGAAGCCAGCGACAACGATCGGTTTGTTGCGCTCGACCTATTGAAGAACGCGGCGATCGCAGCCGGAGGCGTGTTGCCGATGTGCCAAGACACTGGCACCGCAATCATCAAGGCCAAGAAGGGCCAGATGGTGATAACCACTAGCGGAACCAAGTCCGGTGGCGACGAACAAGCGATTGCACACGGCGTGTTCAACACATTCCAGACGAGCTACCTGCGCTACAGCCAAATGGCGCCGATCAGCATGTACGAAGAGGTCAACACCGGCAACAACCTTCCCGCCGAAATCAAAATCAGCGCGGTTGACGGCGACGAGTACAAGTTCCTCTTCATCGCCAAAGGTGGCGGCAGCGCGAACAAGAGCTTCCTCTTCCAGGAGACGAAGGCGCTACTCAACGAGAAGGCGTTGCTGCCGTGGCTGTTCGAAAAGATGAAGACGCTCGGCACCTCCGCATGCCCGCCGTATCACCTGTCGGTCGTCATCGGTGGCACCAGCGCCGAGTTCGCCGTCGAGACCGCGAAGTTGGCGAGCACCAAGTACCTCGATTCGCTGCCCACTGAGGGCAGCACCAAGGGGCACGCGTTCCGCGACATCGATCTAGAAGCGAAGGTGCTTGCTGTCAGCCAAGAGACCGGCATCGGCGCACAGTTCGGCGGTAAGTACTTCTGCCACGACGTGCGCGTGATTCGATTGCCGCGCCACGGTGCCAGTTGCCCGATTGCGATGGCGGTGTCGTGCAGTGCCGACCGCCAGATGCTGGGCAAGATCACAGCCGAAGGAATCTTCCTCGAGCAACTCGAAACCGACCCGGCGCGCTTTCTGCCCGACGTGGTGGAAGAAGACCTGAGCAACGAGTCGATCACCATCGACCTCAACCGCCCGATGAACGAGATCCGCGCCGAGTTGAGCAAGTACCCCGTCAAGACGCGCGTGATGCTCAATGGCCCGATGGTGGTGGCGCGCGACATCGCTCACGCACACATCAAGGCGCGCATCGACGCTGGCGAACCGATGCCGCAATACATGCGCGACTACTGCGTGTACTACGCCGGCCCAGCCAAGACGCCCGACGGCATGGTCAGCGGTGCGTTCGGCCCGACGACTGCCGGGCGCATGGACAGCTACGTCGACAGCTTCCAAGAAGCGGGCGGCAGCATGGTCATGTTGGCAAAGGGCAATCGCAGCAAAGCCGTAACCGACGCGTGCAAAAAGCACGGCGGCTTCTACCTCGGCACCATCGGCGGCCCGGCGGCGCGAATCGCGCAGGACTGCATCTCGAAGGTCGAAGTCGTCGAGCTTGAAGACCTCGGTATGGAAGCGGTGTGGAAGATCGAAGTTCGCGACTTCCCCGCGTTCATCGTCGTCGACGACAAGGGCAACGACTTCTTCGAACTCGTCAACCGTCCATATCAGGGAACGCCGGTACAGCTCAAGCGCTGACGCAGCTCGAGATAGTCGGGTGCTTGCACGCCGAGGCGTGCGTACACGATCACCGAATCCGATCCTTGATCGATGATGCCCTCAGCGAGGCAACGCGCAACGTCCGGCGACGAACCTTCCGCTTCGAACACGCTCTGCAACCTGATCAGGAACCGCGCCCGATCGAGCGAGAACACTGCCGACGCGCGTGCGACGGTCGTGTTTACATCGTCGGTGAAACCGCATTGCGTGTGCGTGGTCGGCACCTGCAAGTCGATGAGGTAATCGATGACGATGTGGTCGACGCAGGCGCTGTGCAGGAACGCGGTGTGGCCGGCACCCTCCCAGCGCACCGACACCGCGTCGCCCAACGCCTCGGCCATCTTTGGCGCGAGGAAGCCGGG
>JAYVVU010000025.1:0-13313 GCA_043786755.1 Actinomycetota bacterium | reverse complement strand
AGGAACGCGTGGAAGAGATCAGTAAGCAACTTGCCTGCCCGATCTGCGACGGCGAGACGGTGTACGAGTCGCGCAACACGCAATCAGCCTCGATCCGTACCGAGATCAAAGCGCAAGTCACCTCGACCGATGCGACCGACGACGAGATCATCGCCTACATCGTGCAGAACTTCGACGCCAAGACGCAGTTGGTGCCGAAGGCAACCGGCTTCGAGTCGTTGGTCTGGGTGTTGCCATCGGTGGCCTTCGTGTGTGCTGCGGTCGGTTTGTTCTTCGCGTTTCGCAAGTGGCGCCTCGCTGCCGACCTAGTCCCCGACGACGACGATCGTGCCCTCGTTGACGCCGAGTTGAAGGCGGAGCCGTGAGTTCCGAACGCCTCGAGGAAGAGCGCCGCTTTCTACTGGGGAGTATTCGCGATCTCGAACGCGAGCACGACGTCGGCGACGTCAGCGCGGAGGACTACCAGGCGCTGCGCGATGGCTATGTCGCCCGCGCCGCTGCCGTGTTGCGCGAGCTTGAAGACAGCGGCGAGGCGCAGACTCCGCCGCCACGCCAGCGTCGGTGGCCGCGCCGACTCGCAATCGTCGGCGCGACCCTCGCGGTCGCAGTTGCTCTCGGCATGTTCGTCGCACAATCCGCTGGTCAACGTCTGCCAGGTCAAAGCCTGACCGGTGGGCAACCTGCCGACGAGGTTGCGGTGCAACTGGCCGAGGGTCGTCGACTGCTCAATGTCGGCCAACTCGACGACTCGCGCGACGCATACGAACGCGTGCAGGAGTTGGAGCCAACGAACGCCGAAGCCGCGACGTACGTTGCGTGGCTGGGCGTGCTCGGGGCAGACGCGATCGGCGACTCGGCGGGAGTGCAGGAAGGAATCCGCCTACTCGCCGAGGCGACGACGCTTGACGAGACTTACGCCGACCCGCACTGCTTACTGGCCGTCGCGCTGCACAACTTCACCGGCGACAGCGACCCGGCGTTGCTGCAGCGCGAGGTCGACACTTGCCTGGCGTTGAACCCGCCAGCAGACATGGTGCCTTTGATCGAAGGACTCGTTACCCCATAACGGTCGCGGGGTCGCAGTTTGCGCCGCACACAACCACGACGATGCGTTCATCGGGCTGCGGCACGTAGGCGCCGCTTTGCAGTGCCGCGAACGCAGTTGCACCACCCGGCTCGACGATCAGCCGCAGCCGATCCCACAGCAAACGTTGTGCTGCACGGATGGCGTCGTCATCGACGGTTACCGACTCAGCGACGAACGGTTGCACCACGCTCCAAGCAACTGAACCCAAGCGTCGAGCACCGAGGGAATCGCTCGCGAGGCCGGCAACGGTCACGTCGACCGGTTCACCGGCGAGGCGCGCCGCGTTCAGGCACTGACTGGTAACTGGCTCGACACTGGCAACGCGCTTGCGACCCTCGAACCACGCGGCCTGGCCAGCCGTGAAACCGCCACCGCCGCTGGCGACGAGGACTGTGTCGAACGCGCTCGACATCTGTTGCTCGAGCTCGAGCGACATCGTTCCTTGACCAGCAACAACGTCGGCGTGCTCGAACGGGTGCACCGCCAGCGCGCCGGTCTCGGTTTGTCGTTGGATGGCCGCGAGTTGTGCGTCGTCGTACAGACCGTCGATCACGTTTACCGTCGCGCCAAGTGATGCGATGCGATCGCGTTTCATCGCCGGACTGCTCGACGGCACGAAGATTTCCGCGCGAACGCCGAGTGAACGCGCGACGTAAGCGACCGCCGCGCCGTGATTACCGCCCGATGCGGCGATCAATCCCGCCTCGGGTAGTGGGCCGGCGGCGAGCACGCGATTGAAGGCGCCCCGTGGTTTGAAACTGCCGACGTGTTGCAACAGTTCGAGCTTCAAAGTCAGCGCGTTGGCGAACGGCAAATCGAACTCGCTCGCTGCCGCTTGCATGATCGGCGTTACGCGCACTCGGCCGGCGATGCGTTGCGCAGCCGCGCGAATGTCGTTCGGCGTTACCAGTGGCGTCATGGGCCGAGCCTAAAGGCGAAACGAGTAACGTCCGCCATATGAGCACGCCGCCTCCGCCGCCCAACAATTCGCCTTTCGGTCCTGCCGGGCAACAGCCGTTTCGTCCGGCCTCGTGGGGAAACGAGGGCATGCATCAACCCATTCCGCCGACCGGTTACCAGCCGTACGGTGGTCCGCCGTCGCCGCAGGGAACGTCGGGAATGGCAGTCGCATCTCTGATATGCAGCATCGTCGGCTTCTTCCTCTGCGGCTTCCCCGCAATTCTGGGCGTCATCTTCGGCGGTGTCGCGTTAGGCCAAACGAAGGACAACGCGCGCCCCGGTCGCGGGTTGGCCATCGCTGGTCTCGTCGTCGGAATTCTGGTCGTGCTGTTGTGGGGTGCGCTCTGGATTGCAGTCGCGACCAGCGACAATGGGTGTGTCCACTTCGGAACCGGACCCGCTCGTTGCTAGTCGCAACCGGGTGGCGGCGATGCCGTCGCTTCGCGAATAACGCCATCGTCGCCGCGCTGTAGTTGCCACACGCTGCCCTTGCGCCATTCGGGTTCGCCGACGATGAGACAGCCGCGACGGATGAGCGCGTCGATGGTCTCGGGGATTACATCCCCGTGACTGCACAGCACACTTCCGTCGGGAATCGTCGTTAGTAGGTCGAGTGCACCGTCGAAGCCAGTGCCTTCCGCAAGTCGGTCGTCAACAACAACAGCGGTCCCCAACAATGTCGCTAACGGTTCGAGCGTCTGTACGCAACGAATGAACGGGCTGCTCAGTAGTGAGCCCGACGCGTGCTCGGCTAAGCGTGCTCCAATCACGATCGCTTGGCGCCGACCCTTACCGGTGAGTGGACGCGTTGAATCGTCGCCGTCCCATTCCGATCGGTTGCCCGCCTTCGCGTGGCGGACGAGATACAGCATCGCCCGCTCGGCTCAGGTCTCGCCGATGGCCTTCATGTGGCGAGCGGATAGCTGCCGCACAATCATCAGGTACACCACGGCGGTACCGATGCCGAGAACGCCGAGTGCGATGTTGACAGCCGCGAACTTGTCGAACTGATCGGCGAGATCGCGCGTATCGACGTCTTGCAATCCGGAGAGCAATCCGGCGGCGGTGGCGAAGCCCGCCAGCGGAAGCAATCCGTACATGATCCACCACGCGGTAATCAGCGGCGAGACACGACCCGACTTCCAGTTCGGATCCCCGGCAGCAAGATCGGGGTCGCTGCCCTTCCACAACTCCTTCAACATCAGCCACGGCACTGCGTAGATCGCGCACGGCGGCGTGAACCAGCCGCCGATTGCCCAGCCCGGTGCAAACGTCGCGCCTGTGCGGCCCAGCGCGCGCAGGTTCTTCGCCATGCGCAGCATCCAGATCATCGTGAGGACGGCGACCGGTATTACGAGCAGGCCACCGATCTGGCTGAGGTTGCCGGAGTACGCCTCCTTGAACTTTGACTCGGAGATCGTGCCGTCGATGTAATCCTTGGCGCTGTTCGAAATCGAAATCGTGCTGAAGACGGACAGCAGCTGCACCGGCACCATGATCATCATCAAGATGCCAAGTGGCTTGGCCACTCCGGCGATCGGTTGCGTGCCCTGCGGAACAGAGCCCGGGCCGCCGTACGCGACGTAGCCGGGCGGAGGCGTGAGGTTGAAAGGCGGTGGGGGAGGAAGCTCGCTCATGTTGCCAACCCTATGCGCGTGGCGCGGACGCTCGTAGGACGGCACACTGGAGGCATGGGATTTTTCGAGCGCAACCGCGACGAACTGGTTGCCAAGGGCATCGATCCGGCGCGGCTGCCACCCGGCCAATACGTCACGGAACGCTTTCCCGTGCTGCACGTTGGCGACGTTCCCGAGTACGGACCGGGCGAGTGGAACCTCGCCGTCAATGGACTGGTCGATAAGCCCTTCACGATCGGCCTCGATGAGTTGAAGGCGATGCCTTCGGTCACGCTGACCTTCGATATTCATTGCGTCACGAAGTGGAGCAAGTTCGACACGTCGTGGACTGGCGTGCCAGTGCGTGATCTGTTGGCGCGCGCGGGCGCGCAGAAGCGCGCGAAGTTCGTCATCGAGCACGCCGAGTTCGGTTACACCACCAACCTGCCGCTCGCCGACATCACCACCGACCAGGCGATCGTCGCCTACGCGTTCGATGGTGAAGAGATCGAGGCCACTCATGGTGGGCCGGTGCGCATCGTGGTGCCGCACCTCTACTTCTGGAAGAGCGCGAAGTGGGTGCGCTCGCTCGAGCTCATCGACAAGGATCGCCCGGGCTTCTGGGAGCACAACGGCTACCACATGTACGGCGACCCATTCAAAGAACAACGACACACTGGAGATTGAGATGCCTGAGATCGAACGCACCGACGCCGAATGGCGCGAGAAGCTCACACCCGATCAGTACGCGGTGCTGCGCCAAGCGGGCACCGAGCGCGCCTGGACCGGTAAGTACGTCGACGAGCACGCCGACGGTACGTATCACTGCGCGGCGTGCGACGCCGAGTTGTTCGACGCGAGCACCAAGTTCGAATCGGGCAGTGGGTGGCCGAGCTTCTACGCCGCCAAGGGATCCGACACCGTCGAGCTGATCACCGATTCCAGTCACGGCATGGTGCGCACCGAGGTGCTCTGTCGCAAGTGCGGCTCGCACCTAGGTCACTTGTTCAACGACGGCCCGGCGCCGACCGGGCAGCGGTTCTGCATGAACAGCGTGTCGCTCAACCTGCAGAAGGCTGAAGAGAGCTAGTTCACCTTCAGCGCTGAGCTGAAGATCTTCTTTGACTTCAACTCGGTCGCGATCCGAGTTGCGATTGCTTGGAACGATTGCGCGAGTTCGCTAGTCGGATTCGCAACGGTGATCGGGTTGCCGGTGTCGCCGCCCTCGCGCAACTCGGGAACGAGCGGCAGCTGTCCGAGCAGCGGCACGCCGAGGTCGTCGGCGAGTGCTTGGCCGCCGCCGCTACCGAAGATTTCGTAACGCTTGCCGTCGTCGCCGACGAAGTAGCTCATGTTCTCGATGACACCTTTGACGGTGAGGTTCACCTTCGCAGCCATTGCGGCCGATAGCGCCGCCACCTTTTGTGCAGCCGGCTGCGGTGTGGTCACGACGTAGACCTCGCCGCGCGGAAGGTATTGGCTGAGGCTGAGTGCGATGTCGCCGGTGCCTGGCGGCATATCGATCAGCAAGAAGTCGGGGTTGTCCCAAAACACATCGGCGAGGAACTGCTCGAGCGCCTTGTGCAACATCGGGCCGCGCCAGATGACGGCTTGTCCCTCAGGAACGAAGTAGCCGATCGAGATGCAACTCACGCCATGCGCCGAGGGTGGCACGAGCATCTCGTCGATCACCACCGGATCGCGATCGGTGCCCAACATGCGCGGCACGGAGTAGCCGTAGATGTCGGCATCGACGACGCCGACCTTGTAACCCTGGCTCGCGAGGGCGACTGCGAGGTTGACGGTGACGCTGCTCTTGCCGACGCCGCCCTTGCCGCTGGAGATCAGCAGCGGGCGAGTTTTGTTGCCCGGCTCGTTGAACGGCACTGCCTTGCCTTCCGCATGGCCGTGTGCCTGTGCACCGTTGGCGGGTGCGTGGCTGTGGCCGTGCAACTTCTCACGCAGATCGGCGCGCTCTTGGTCGGTCATGACGGTGAAGTCGAGCTCGAAACCGGTGACGCCGGGGACCTGTGTGACTGCGCCGCCGACTCGGTTCTGGATCTCGTTGCGCAGCGGGCAACCGGCGATGGTGAGGGCGATCTGCACACCGATCTTGCCGTGCTTGTCGATCTTGATGTCGCGCACCATGCCGAGGTCGACGATGCTGCGATGCAATTCCGGGTCTTGCACCGGTCGCAGTGCTTCGATGATCTGGTCTCGCGTAACCGTTGCCGTGGCCATTGGGGTCTCCGTCTTCAGCGCCGGTAGTTCGAACGGCCGAATTACCACTACGCGCATAGGTACAATATCGGCGTGTCCGCGAACTCGCCCTCCACGAGCCTTGCCTTCACGAGCACGGTGTCCGCGATCACCAATGCATTCGGCGATCCGACTCGGCGCGGCATCTACCTGTTCGCCCGCGAAGCAGCGGCCGGTGTGACCGCCACTCAGGTGGCCGACCAATTCGGGGTACACCCCAACGTCGCTCGACACCATCTCGACAAGCTGGCCGCTGGCGGATACCTGGAGGTCGCTATCGAGCGCGCCGAGGGCGCCGGAGCCGGACGACCGAGCAAGTACTACCGCGTGCCGGCCGACGCGAAGCTCGACTCAATTACCGACGTACCTGTGCGCAGCGACGATTTGGTGCTGTCGTTGCTGGGCCGTGCGCTCGCGTTGTTGCCGCGTGCCGAGGCGGAAGTGATGGCAGAGGAAGTCGGGCAGGAATATGGCAAGGCGATGGCGCACGGGCTCACCGGCGACGACCTTGCTGCTGGCCAGCGCAGTTTGCGCTCAGCAATGCAAGCGGTCGCTGACGCGTTGTCGGCTCACGGTTTTGCCGCGCACGCCGACCAGCGCAACAACCAACTGCGCATCGTCAGCAACCACTGCCCGTTCGGCGACGTTGCGATCGAGCACCCAGTGATCTGCGCCGTCGACCGCGGCATGGTCAAGGGGATGTTGAAGGCGTTGTACGGCGACACCGATGTCGCGACGATGCAGTCGTTGCCGCAAGGCGACACGTTCTGCGCAACTTCTGTTTAGTCAGCGGCGACGCGACTAGCGCCCGTCGCAGACGGTGAACCAGTAGTAGTTGCGGTCGATGTTGACGATGTGTGCATCGACTGGGTCGGTGTTGCCGGGCAAAGTGATCGAGACCGTGGTTGCCGCATCCACAACGAAGCTGCGACCGTCGGGCAGTTCCCATTTCCACGGTGCTGTGTCGCGAACGCTGTTCACGGTGATCTTGTAGTCCGGCGTGACCCGCAATGCGAGTTCGGCGCCGCACGCGTCGCCGGGGAATGCTTCCAACACCAGTGGGTGCAGTCGCTCGAGTGCGTAGGTGAGGTCGCCGCTTGCGATGCTGGTCGACAACTTCTCGAAGAAGTCTCCCGGAGTCTCCGGGCCTTGGGTCGAGGTCACTATGCCGAGCACGGGTTGCGGCGCTTGCGCGACTTCGCCGGTGTCGTCGCCAACCTTCACCGTGTAAGAGAGGTCGGGGGCGGCGGGCTCGTCGTACGGAATCATGAACGTGACTGCGTCGCCGCGCAGAATCGCGCGTGCTTGTGAGTCGTCACCCTCGGACGACGTCAGCGTCCACGAGTTCTCGTCGCGTAGCAATCGAAGCCAGTACTCCTCGACGCCGACTTCCACGTAGGTGCCAGCGGGGACGGCGTCGAGCCGCGATGTAAACGACACGGTGCCGGCAACGAACGATGAGGTGTCTACGGTCGCTTCGTTCTTCGGGCATGCGGTGTAACCGAAGTAACCCGGCCCGCAGGGGAAGAGTGTCGACGGACCGAACAATCGGCTGGCTCCAAACGGCACCATCTGATCCGGTGTCGGCGACGCGACTCCGAGTGGGTTGATCCAACCCGCGCCGTACGAGGCGATGCGTGGATCGTTAAAAGCGGCGTTGAACGCCCATCGGTCGCTCAGGCACTGCGCCACGCCGGACGGGTTGCTCTGCGCGGTGTACCACGTGCACCCGAGGTCGAGCGGTTTGCCGCCGAGCAATCCGAGTGTGGTTCCGACGCTATTCAAGGTCGTGTCTGTTGGGACGGTGATGCCGTCGATCACGGGTGGGCCGGCGGCGATGACGGCGTCGCTGACGGTGTAGTCGTAACTTCCGATGAGTTGGCGCGCGGTTGCGGTTCGGTAGTAGACGTCGGCGCGACAATCGCCGAATCGCCGCAGCGGATGCAGGATCGACGTGACACCGGTTGCCTGCAGAGGCGACGCGCCACTGACCTCGTGGTTGCCGCACGCGCTGGTGACATCGACACTCGTCGTTGCATCCGCGAGTGGACCCACAACTTGCACGAGGTGTTCCGCCTGCGACGGCCCGGGTTCGCCGGTGACGAGGTCGGGCACGGAGCCATCGTGTGTAACGCCGACCAACGCGCTCAGCGCGATCAACGGCACGCCGCCGTTGAAGCACGGCATGTAGTCCTGGCATGCCTCCCAGAAGTCGTCGGGGTCGATTTCGCACGGATCGCTGGCACCGAAGTCGTCGAGTACCTGCTGCAGAACTTCCAGTCGCGCGCAGATCAGTTTCTCGTCGATCGGCTCTTCAGTCGTTGTTGGCGCTGCGGTCGTTGTGGATGCCTTCGTGTCGGCCGACTTGTCGTCGTCGCCACGTGTGAGCAGGAAGCCAATGCCGGCGCCGAGGAATAGAACAGTTGCGACCAGAATGCCGATGAGGCAGCCCGGCTTCAGCGGGGCCTTGTCGGAATCCGCTTTTGGTTCGTCCTTCGGTGACTCAGTCGCGGGTGCAGTCGGCGGTGTTGTTGTCGTTGCAGGCGGCGCTTCGGCTGGAGTCGTCACGGGCGCGGCGATGGCGCGCTTGGTGAGGTGAATCTTGCCGTCCTTCAACTCGAGGCCAGCGAGTTCCTTGCCGTTCGATTTCAACGAATCGTTGAGCGCCTTCACCCAGTCGTCGATCGCTTGCTTGCCCGGCATGTTGGTCGCGTCGACGTGCAGCTGTCCGTCGGACACTGAAACAGGAAGCGTCAGCGCGACGAAGCCCCAACCAACCGCGACGTTGACAGCGTTGGCGCCGTTAGCCGTCGGCGTGACGGTCGGTGCCAAACCGTCGGGCACTAACTCCGGCTTCGGAATCCACCCAGCGTTCGCGGGGTCGAGATCGACTTCCATGCTTTTGCATGCAACGAAGTCCTTCAGCTCCTTGGGCGCCCCGGCCGGAAGCTTCGGAGGTTTGACCTTCTTCTCACCCATGGCTCGACCTCCCCTAGTGGGAAGAATCGTAGACCAGAACGACTACTGGCGAAATTGGGCGTACTCGATGACGCGCAGCATGATGTCCTCGCTTTGCGCCGTGGCCTTCGCCATGCTGCCGCAATCGAACGGGGGCTGCGGGTCGTACTCGATCATCAGTTGCGATGCTTCGGCAGCGGTGCGGTCGACGAGTAGTTCGACGAGTCGCAGCGCCATATCGATGCCGCTCGAAACTCCCGCGGCGGTGATGATGCGCTGATCGAGGTGTTCGACGACTCGCTCGGCGGTCGGAATCGCGCCATGCGCCTCTAGCTCGGGGTAACACGCCCAGTGCGTTGTCGCAGTCAGTCCCTTCAAGATCCCAGCCGCACCCAGAACGAGCGCGCCCGTGCACACCGACGTTGTGAATGTCGACGTCTTGTGGACGTTGCGCACCCACTCGACAACTTGCTCGTCGCGCTGCAGCGGGCGGGTACCGACGCCACCGGGAAACACCAGCACGTCGGGCTGAGGGAAGTCTTCGAACGTGCCATCGGCCGTGATGCCGAGGAAGCCGTTCTCGCTGCGCACCTCGCCGCGCTTGTGAGCGATGAAGGTGACGTCGATCGATGGGATGCGTTGCAGTACCTCGTACGGACCGATGCCGTCGAGGGCGGTGAACTTTGGGAACAGTGGGATGACGACTTGTGTGTTGCTCATGGTTTCTCTTTCTGTTTGTTGCTTCAGGAGACCGCTCGAAAGCGGCGACGATATGAGTCGGGCGCGACACCGAGGCGTCGGTGAAACGAGCGGCGCATGGTCTCGGCGGTGCCGAAGCCGCAGCGCGTAGCGACTACCTCGAGCGTGTCGCCCGTTGTTTCCAGTTCGCGACGCGCTGCTTCTAAGCGCACGCGCTCGACGTAGCGACCTGGCGACTCGCCAACCTCCTCGGTGAACACGCGGCTGAAGTGGCGCACACTCATTGCGGCTGCAGCCGCGAGCGTCGGCACCGAGTGCTCACCACCGGGCGCGGCCTCGACCAACGCCTGCACTGCGCGCACCGTCGAACGTTCGGCGCGCGGCGCCCACACCGGCGCGGCGAACTGCGTCTGCCCACCCGGGCGGTGCAGGAACATCACCAGCCACCGCGCCACAGTTTGCGCAACGGCGGTGCCATGATCGTCTTCCACGAGCGCGAGCGCCAGATCGATGCCCGCTGTCACTCCAGCGCTTGTCCACACGTTGCCGTCGCGCAGATAGATCGGATCGGGGTCGACCGTGACGGCCGGGAACTCGTCTTGCAATCGCGCGGCGCGCGCCCAGTGCGTTGTCACCGTGCGGCCATCGAGCAGCCCAGCTTGTGCGGCGAGGAAGGTTCCGGTGCACACAGTCGCGACGCGGCGACACTTTGGCGCGGCCGCGGCGATCCAAGCAATCAGCGCGTCGTCGTGCTGTGCGTCGAATACTCCAGTCCCGCCGGGGAGGATCAGCGTGTCGATCGCGCCGCGCGGCAGCGGCGAAGTCGCTAACGCGAGGCCGCTCTCGGAGGTGACCAACGCTCCAGTAGGCGAGACGAGCGACACCGAATATCCCGTCGATCCGCGCGATGCCGATTCACCAACGGCTTGCGACGCGCCGGCGAACACCTCGAACGGCCCGACGACGTCGAGCGACTGCATCCCGGGGAACGCAACGATCACGATGTTTCGCTTCACGAAACTCATCCTGACTCCGACCGCCGATGGCGTCAATGACGTCTATCCCACTCTTTAGGCCACACCCTGCTCGAGATGAACTCACGGGTACGATGGCAACGCTTTTCCGCCAACTGTTCCGAAAGGACAAGGACTTCTGTGGACGTACGCATTGGCGT
Source organism: Actinomycetota bacterium (assembly GCA_043786755.1). Taxonomy (GTDB): domain Bacteria; phylum Actinomycetota; class Acidimicrobiia; order Acidimicrobiales; family Ilumatobacteraceae; genus UBA668. Next base: position 2,560 of record JAYVVU010000025.1, on the reverse strand, counting down.
CACCCAAACTCCCCGCGAGATCACCATCGATCTCCCCGACGATCTCGACCGGGTCGCGCTCAAAGCCAAGGTGGAAGACGCACTCACCGGCGCCGTCCAAGTCCTGTGGCTGACCGACAAGAAGGGCCGCGACATTGCGGTCTCCGCGGCCAAGATCGCGTTCATCGAACTCGGCGCATCCGAAGGCGAGCGGCGCATCGGCTTCGGTGGCTGAGCGAAGACGGACTGAGCGAACGATCATGAAGGGCATCATCCTTGCGGGAGGTACCGGTAGTCGCCTGTGGCCAATCACGCGCGGCGTCAGCAAGCAGTTGTTGCCGGTGTACGACAAGCCGATGATCTACTTCCCGCTGACCACTCTGATGCTCGCGGGAATTCGTGATGTGCTGATCATCACCACGCCACACGAGCAGGCGAGCTTTCAAGCGTTGCTCGGTGATGGAAGTCAATGGGGCATCGCACTGCGTTACGCCGTGCAGGAAAAGCCCAACGGCCTCGCACAAGCGTTTGTGATCGGCGCCGACTTTGTGGGCGATGGTCCGTCAGCGCTCGTGCTCGGCGACAACATCTTCTTCGGCCACGGCTTGGTCGATCAATTGCAGTCGGCACGTCAGCGCGCCGTTGGCGCAACCGTGTTCGGCTATCGCGTCAGCGACCCCGAGCGTTACGGCGTCGCCGAAGTCGACAGCGCAGGCAAGGTGCTGACCATCGAAGAGAAGCCGCAGCACCCGCGCAGCAACTACGCCGTTACCGGTCTCTACTTCTACGACGCGCAGGTCGTCGAGATCGCTACCAACCTGAAGCCATCAGCGCGCGGCGAATACGAAATCACCGACGTCAACGCCGAATACCTACGCCGTGGCCAACTCAACATGGAACTGCTCGGCCGCGGTTACGCCTGGCTCGACACTGGTACCTACGACTCGCTGCTCGAGGCTTCGCACTTCGTGGCCACGCTCGAGAAGCGTCAGGGACTGCAGGTCGCGTCACCCGACGAGATCGCGTTCGCGGCCGGATGGATCGACGCCCAACAGCTCACTGACAATGCCAAACCGATGATGAACAACCCATACGGGCAGTACTTGTCGCACTTGGCAACCGACGGGCATGGCACACTCCATAGCTGATGGCGACGCTCGGCGAACTCACTCGGCAGCACACGGAACTCACCGCTGAGGAGATCGATCATCTGCAGCGCTTGATCGGCGAGTGGGGGATGCTCGCCGACCTGTCGTTTGCCGACCTGCTGCTGTACGTGCCGGACCACGCGCCGACCGTCAAGCCAGGCAAGGGCGACACTTGGTATGTGATCGCCCACGTGCGGCCTGCGACCGGCCAGACGATTTACCATTACGACTACGTTGGAACTGCTGCGGCCGGACAGGAAGTGCCGCTGCTTGGCAAGGCTTACACGGCGGGCGAGATCTGTGAAGGCGAGATCACTGTCGAGAGCGTGCCCGACCCGGTGCGCATGATGGCCGTGCCCGTCCGCCTCGGTAACAAAGTGATCGCAGTTCTCACCCGGGAATGGTCGAGTCGCTCGGGCCGGCAGCCGGGCGAACTCGAGCGCACGTACGTCGGCCTCTTCCAACGATTCTCGGCCATGATCGCCGAGGGGTCGTTTCCGTACCGTGGCCCGGTCGCCGACTCCAGCGCCGCGCCGCGCGTGGGCGATGGCGTCATGGTGCTCGACGAGGAAGCGCGGGTTCGCTACGCCTCACCGAACGCAGTCTCCGCGCTGCACCGAGTCGGCATCGGTGCCAACGCTGTTGGTATGCGTTTGGCCGAGCTGGGCTTCAACGACAACACCGTGCGGCTCGCCTACGAAACCAAGCTGCCGGTGATCGACGAGTTCGAGCAGACCGCCGACGTTGCGCTGCTCGCGCGTTGCATGCCGGTTCTCGCAACCGGCACGGGCGATCCGGAAGTTACTGGCGGCGTGCTGTTGCTCCGCGATGTCACCGAAGTGCGCAAGCGCGACAAGTTGCTGCTGTCGAAAGACGCAACGATCCGCGAGATCCATCACCGCGTGAAGAACAACCTGCAGACGATCTCGTCACTGCTGCGTCTGCAAGGCCGCCGACTGAGTTCGCAAGAAGCGAAGGCCGCGATCGCTGAGAGCGTGCGCCGCATTCGCACCATCGCTCTCGTCCACGAGACGTTGTCGCGCGAGCCTGGCGACGACGTGGCGTTTCTCGACATTGTCCGCCCGCTGCTGCGCCTGACCGAGGAGGGTCTGCAGTCACCGGATCGTCCCGTGCGGTTCAGCGTTGACGGTGATGGAGGTCGCTTGCCGAGTGCCATCGCCACACCGCTATCGGTAGTGCTCACCGAGCTGCTGCAGAATGCGGTCGATCACGGTTTCCCGGAAGGAAGCACCGGCGGCGACGTGGTGGTGCACCTCGACAACAGCAAAGGCGAGCTGCACATCCGCGTGATCAACGACGGCATCAGCCTCGACCCCAACTTCGAGTTGAACAACGCGACTGGTTTGGGGCTGTCGATCGTGCGCACGTTGGTGACCACCGAACTCGCTGGTCGCATCAGCATGCGCAGCGGC
>JAYVVU010000024.1:0-2475 GCA_043786755.1 Actinomycetota bacterium | reverse complement strand
CGCATCAGACGATGTTGTTCTCGGCGACGCTCGACGGCGATGTTGCGCACCTCGTCACGCGCTACATGAAGGATCCGATTGAAGTAGCGATCGACGCCGCCAACGACACAGTCGGCAGCATGCACCACTTGTTCCTCGCCGTTCACCACATGGACAAGGATCGAGTGGTTGCGGCGATTGCTAGTGGCATGACGAAGACGCTGGTCTTCTGTCAAACGAAGCGGATGTGCGATCGCGTCGAGCACAACCTGCAAGACCTCGGAGTGCGCGCCGCGGCCATTCACGGCGATCTTGCGCAAGCTGCGCGCGAGCGTGCACTGAAGCGCTTCACCGATGGCGAGTTGTCGGTACTGGTCGCCACCGACGTTGCCGCCCGGGGCATCGACATCGACGACATCGGTGCGGTCATCCATTACGAACCAGCACCCGACGTGAAGGACTACCTACATCGCAGCGGTCGCACGGCGCGCGCCGGTCGCGATGGTTGGGCCGTCACGCTCGCCGAATACAACCAGCACACGCAGGTTCGCATCCTGCAGCGGGCCATGCGGCTCGAGCCAACGGTGCCGGTCGAGACGTTCAGCAACAACCCCAAGCTCAAGCACCTATCCGACTTCCACGACTAGTCGTTGCAGTAGTCGAGGGTTTCCTCCCGTCATGGTTGGGTCGAGGGTTTCCTCCCTTCTGGCGGGGACGAAACCCTCGGGTGGGGCGTCTGCGGGAGGAAACCCTCGGCTCAGTTCGACTGGGTGAGAACGGATTGTGTGTAGAGCAATTGGAAGCCGAGGCGTTCTAGGTTGCGCGCTGATTGTCCATCGGGGACTGCGGTGCACGCGACGAACGCGCACTTCAGGTCGCGGGCGAGATGCAGTCGGTAGGCGAGTAGCTCCGTTTGGAGGCCTTTGCCGCGATAACTCTGCAGCGTCGCGGCACCGCCCAACTGGCCGACGCCGTCGACGATGTTCAGCGATCCGCATGCTGCTGGAACGCCATGGATCATCGCGACGAAATCGTGTGTGTCGTCCAGTTGCGCCATCGCGTCGCAGAACTCAAAGCTGATTCGGCGCGCTTCACCCGTCGCGTTACCAGCGAGGATCGCATTACGAGCCGGCACCATCGCTTGGTCGACTGGTCGAATGTCGGCAGTCGGCTGGTCGGGCAATGAATCCAGTTCGCGCACGTAAACGTTGCGGAAGCGATCCAGGCGGAAGTCCGCGGTAGCGAGCGCGGAGACAAGGTCGGGGTTGACCCACGGATTGATTTCCACCGAAGGTGGCAACGCGTGGGTCTTGTAGAAGCGCTCGAGGGCGGTCACGATCTCGGAACCAGGCATGGTGCCCAGTCCGATGCCCGCAGCGCGGTTCACGTACCGACCAGCACCGAACGCGATTAGCTGTCCGCCGTCGCACCCCTGTGCCGCGCCCGGAGTAGCGGGCGTCATGCGTGCGAGTACCGCTGCTTGACGCGCCGACATGTCGGCCGCGCCGTATTCAACTCGTCGCACCAACTCGCGATCTACGTACATGCAGCCAGTCTCGCCGTCGTGCCGAGGGTTTGCTCCCAGCCGAGGGTTTCCTCCCTGTCAGCGGGGAGGAAACCCTCGACGCACATCAAACGGGAGCAAACCCTCGACTCGTTACGACAGCCAGGCGGGGCGATGGGCTTCGAAGTCGTCAATCGCGTCGGCGTGGGTCATCGTGATGCCTACGTCGTCGAGTCCGTTGAGGAAGCGGTGCTGAGTCTGGCCATCCATGGCGAACGATGCGACGATGCTGGCCGAAGGAACTTCCACCGAGCGGCGCTCAACATCGATCGTGATCTCGGTCTCCGCGTCGGCCTCGATAGCAGCCCAGATCTGTTGCACGACTGGCTCAGGCAGCACGACAGGGATCAGTCCGTTCTTCGTGCAGTTGTTGGCGAAGATGTCGCTGAAGCTTGGCGCGATCACCGCGTCGAACCCGCCTTGCATGATCGCCCACACCGCGTGCTCGCGCGACGAGCCGACGCCGAACGCAGGTCCGGCGACGAGGATGTTTGCACCGGTGTAGCGCTCGTCGTTGAGCACGAAGTTGCGATCGTCGCGCCAGGTGGAGAACAGCCCCTTCTCGAACCCCGTGCGCTCGACGCGCTTGAGCCATTCGGCAGGAATGATCTGGTCGGTGTCGACGTCGCTGCGCTTCAGCGGTACGCCGCGACCCGAGACAACATGTACTGCTCTCATTACAGATCCTCCGGAGTAGCGAAGTGGCCAGCGACAGCAGTTGCGGCGGCAACGGCTGGCGAAACGAGATGCGTGCGACCACCGCGGCCTTGACGGCCTTCGAAGTTGCGATTGCTGGTGCTGGCCGATCGCTCGCCGACAGTGAGCTTGTCCGGGTTCATCGCCAAGCACATGCTGCACCCGGGCTCGCGCCAATCGGCACCTGCGGCGCGAAACACGGCGGGCAAACCTTCGGCTTCCGCTTGCGCCTTCAC
>JAYVVU010000023.1:0-2478 GCA_043786755.1 Actinomycetota bacterium | reverse complement strand
CGCGGCATCGAAGTTGAGGGCGCCGACCTCGACGACGACCTGCTCGCCTTTGCTCGCTCCGATGCGTCGCACCTGACATGGCATCTTGCCGATCTCGCGACTGCGTCGTTCGGTCGCACGTTTCACGTAGCGGCGATGCCGGGCAACGTGATGATCTTCTGCCGCGCCGGCGACAGAGCGAAGATCGTCGCCAACCTCGCCAAACACCTGACCGAGGATGGGCTGCTCGTCGCCGGCTTCACCCTGCAAGCCGAAGCGGGTGCGCTCACGCTCAATGAATACGACGAAGCGTGCCGCGCTGCCGGATTAACGCTCGTCGACCGCTTCGCTACGTGGGACCGTGCACCATACGAAGGCGGCGACTACGCCGTTTCCGTGCACCGGTCGTTAACTACATAGGCGCCGCGCGATCACCTTGATGCACAACGTCTCGTCGGCGCCCTCGAAGATAGAAAGCACGCGCGCGTCGACAAACAGTCGCGAGACGGGGAACTCCTCGGCGTAACCCATTCCGCCGTGAATCTGCATCGCTTCGCGCGTCACCCACTCCGCTGCCTTGCAGACGTACGCCTTTACCATCGCCGCCCCGGCCGTTCCACTACTGTCGGCGCCGCCATCGCGAGAACTGCTGTCGGCCATCAGGTGAGCAACGTGATACGCGTACTGGCGACCAGCCTGAATCAGCATCACCATTCGGCCGAGCTTCATCTGCGTGAGTTGATAGTCGGCGATCGGTGCCCCAAACACTTTGCGGTTGTGCGCGTAGTCGACGGCAGCTTCGTACGCGGCCTGCATCACACCGACGGCGCGCGCCGCGGTCTGTAACCGACCATTTTCGAACCCAGCCATCTGCATCGCGAAGCCTTTGCCCAGCCCGTCGCTCTCGCCGACCAGGTTCGCCGCCGGCACCCACCAATCGACAAGCGACACTTCATAGCTGTGCATGCCGCGATAGCCGATCGTGTCGATGGCGCGACCCTCCATCGTTCCGACCACGCCCTCACGCGCGGGCTGACTGAAGGCGAACGCATGACCCTCACCACGCGGCTTGGGAACGATGAACAGACTGAGCCCGCGATGGGTCTTGCTGGCATCGCTATCTGTGCGTGCCAGCAACGCCAGCACATCGGCGCGTGCACCGAACGTGCACCAGGTCTTGACGCCGTTGATGACGTAACCCGGTTCGCCGCCCGAGCCTGCGGCCGCGGTCGCGGTGACTTTTAGATTCGCGACGTCGCTGCCGTAATCGGGTTCGGTGACCGCGACGGCGGGCATCACCTCGGCGGTAGCCAACTTCGGCAGCCACTCCGACTTCTGATCCTCGGTGCCACCCTTGAGCAGTGCGCGCGTCAAGATCTCGGGCCGCGTAATCAACGAGCCGCCGATTCCCAACGAACCGCGACTCAGTTCCTCCGTGGCAACGACCATCGCGATGTATTCGTTGGCCCCACCCTCGCTGAACCCGCCGTACTCGGCAGGCACGCTGAGACCAAACGCTCCCATCGCCGCCAATCCCTGCACGATCTCTTCCGGCACGTCGGCGTTGGTGCGGTGGACATGCTCAGCGTGTGGCTTGATCACCTTCTCGGCAAAGCTGCGAAATGTGTCGGCAACCATCGTCATCTCGTCGTCGAGATGCAGAGGCCCCGGTGTCTCGGCAAGTGATGCAACGAACTCGGGTGCGCGGAACGTCTCGAGGAGAGCGTGGCCGTTCCTTAGCGGCTCGATCGGAACGCCCCACACCGTCTCGCGACCAGCGATGCGCGTAGTCAGGTCGTGAATCGCCTCGGCGGCAAAGGCGCAGGCGATGCGCGCCTCAACATCTCCGCGCGCTCCATATTCCAACAACGCTCGTGCTGCACCGACCTGAGCTGCGGCGTGCGCCAAGTCGTAGGCGAGAACTTGATTGGAGTCCGGTCCGCCGTTTGCCGTCAGTGTCTTGACGCCAGCGTCGACGACCGAGGCCGCAAGATCGATTGCGCTGCTCGCCGCTACCAGATCCGGTTCAGAAATTGTCACGGGGCGAGGCTACTGAGATGTGCGATGCTGCCCACATGTCGTTGAAGGACACGCTTCGGGTGTGTGTCTATTGCGGTTCCAACGAGGGCAGTTCCACGGCTTTCGCGACCAGCGCCCGACAACTCGGAACGGCGCTGGCCAACCGCGGCATCGGAATGGTGTTCGGCGGCGGCAGTGTCGGCCTGATGGGCATAGCTGCCGACGCAGCGATGCAGGCCGGTGGCGCTGTGACGGGAGTGATCACCGAGCAACTGGTCGGCGCCGAGGTCGCGCATCGGGCGCTCACCACACTGGAAATCGTGCCGACGATGCACGAACGCAAGGCCCGGCTTTGCGACCTCTCGTCCGGCTTCATCGTGCTGCCCGGCGGTTTTGGCACAGTCGACGAGTTTGCCGAGATGCTGACGTGGAATCAACTCGGCATCATCGCCAAGCCAGTCGTGCTGCTCGACGTTGCCG
>JAYVVU010000022.1:0-13389 GCA_043786755.1 Actinomycetota bacterium | reverse complement strand
CGGAGGCATTGGCGGCGTATGGGCTGTGGCCGGCGTTGATCATCGTGTTCACCACGCTGTCGCGAGCGAAGTCATGACGACACCCAAGCCTGCCGTTGAACCCACTGTTAAGCCCGGCGCGTTTACCGCCGTCACGACTCGCTTCGGGGTCGGCAAGCAAGCGATCAGTGACGGCGCGTCTGGACTCGTCCTTGAGGTCTGCCAACTCGTCGGAACGTTCGTGTTCTTCGCGCTGGTTGGACGCGGGCTAGGCCCTACGGACTACGGCTCGTTCGCCGCCATGTACAGCCTGATCGGTGTCTCGCTTGCGCTCGCACACATCGGACCCGGGCTCGCGTTTCTGCAATCGGCGATGGGTTCATCGGCCCGAGCTGTCGCCGCCCACTACTTCTCGATCTACGCGGCCTTCATCGCCGTGTCGGTCGCAGTCGTATTAGCAACGTCGCGATTCGTACTTCCCCGGCTATCGATCTGGACTGTGGTCCTGTTCATGGTCGCCGAGCTGTTCGGAACAACTCTCGTCCAGATCGCGCGCACGCTGCGCCTGATTGTCAACGGCTTTCGGGCGACGGTGGTGCTGCAGCTCACGCTGGTCGTGGTCAAGACCGTCGCAGTGGTTGCGCTCTACGTCACCGACACCCTCACGCTGCGCTCGTACGGCGTCGTGTACTCGATCTGCTGCGTCGTCATCGGTGCCATTGCGTTCTGGAGGGTCACCGCCGCGGTCGACGTGCCGCGGCGACTCGGACGGCTGCGGCGCGATCACGTCTCGACCACCTTGACGATGTCGTCGACGCTGCTCGTCTTCAACCTGCACAACGATGGTGACAAGCTGACGATGTCGGCGAACGGTCTCGGTGCCGACCTTGGCTTGTACGCCGCCGCCTATCGCATGGTGCTGTTGGCCGTCATCCCGATCAACGCCTTGGTCGCCTCCAGCCATCGCACGTTTGTCGATCCGCGTGTTGGTCGTCAGATGCGCCGGGCCGCCAAGTACACGATGGCCACGACCGCCTACACCACCATTGCCGCACTCGGTTTGATCGTTGCCGCGCCGGTGGCGTTGCCGCTCGTCGTAGGCGACGGATTCGCTGGCGCCATCAGCATGACGCGGTGGCTGGCGCCGCTGATGATCGTGCGCGGCTTTACGCACTTCCCGCTGAACGCGCTGATGGGTCTTGGCCACACCCTGGCGCGGCTGTGGTGCATCGTGGCATCGGCGACCGTGGCGATGGTGCTGTACATCACTCTTGTGCCGAGCATGTCGTGGAAGGGCGCGGTGATCGGTTCGTACTTCGGCGACTTCGTGCTAGCGGTGGGCGCATGGTTCATGTTGTGGCGGCTGGGGGATACCCCGCGGCCAACTGCTATCGGCGAATCAGAAGCTGCGATGGCGCAGGTGGATGCCAGCTACCCCGACGAGTAGGCCAAGGCCGCTGCCAATGCGCGCGAGCGCCCAGCGCCCCTGCGGCGACTGACCGTGTACTAGGCGCACTAATGGGTGGGTCGCACCACCAGTTATTCGTTTGGTGGCACGGCCGACTAGACGAACGCGCGGTGTTTGCTGCGTCGTGCGATTGATGGCGGCCTCGTTGTTGCCGAGCCACAGTTGACGCCACGCCTGATAGCGAAACGTTGCGCGCCGTTTGTCGCACGGCTCGTCGCAGATTGAGTTGGCTGCGAATCGAACGTTTGCGCCGGCCTTCGTCGCATCGGAGAAGAACACCATGTCTTCGCCGCCGACTGTGCCCATTTCGGAATGAAACCGGACTCCCGACGATCGCAGCCACGACGACCGGACGAGCATGTTGGCCGTGTTGCCGATGCCGGGCACGCTGCCATCCGCATACTGTAGGTTCTCGACCAGGAACGGTTGCTCGCTGAGCCATTGCGGCGCGCCGGGCGCGGCGACGAATTGGCGATGGCCAACAACTACGTCCGCCTGGTGCGCGTCGGCAATGCGCAGTAACTCGCGTAACCAACCCGCTTTCGGGACGCAATCGTCGTCAAGACACGCAACGTGGTCGCTGCTGGCAGCTCCGCGCTCTACTGCGTGATTGCGAGCGGTCGAGATGTCGGCTGCGGACGACGCGAAGTAGTCGACGTTGATGCCGACGTTCTCGCGCAGACGAGCGACAACATCTGCTGCCCCTCCTTCGGGGCTGTCGTCAACGATCAGCATCCGAACCGAGCCGCCAGGTACTTCCGTAGCGGCAAGACCATCGATGGTCCGCGCGAGCGCAGACAGCAGCTCGTTGCGTCGAAAGGTGCAGACGGCGACCGTCACGGTTACGTGCGGCAGCACTGCGTCTGTCACGGCAGGTCGTCACGCGTGCGTATCGCCGCGCGCGGCCCGACGACTGTGCTGCCCGACGGAACGTTGTCGAGCACGACTGCGTTCGATCCGATCGATACGTCGTCGCCAATCGTGATTGCCCCAAGGATCACCGCACCAGAACCGATGTTGACGCGACTGCCAATCACTGGCGCATCGTCGGGCCGATCGAGGTGGCGGTTGCCGATCGTGACACCTTGACGGATGATGACGTCGTCGCCGATCACTGCACTGCCGTGCACGACGATGCCGCCTTGGTGCTCGATTCGAATGCGGCGACCAAGAACTACCGAGTGCGGAATCTCAATGCCGTAGCGGTTACGAGCCCGCCGATACAACCGCCGGTAAAGGATCGTGAGGGGAGCGCGCACAATGCGCGGACGTACGCGTAGTCGCCACACACCGAAGCGGTGGTACGCGAGGGCGCGAAACCCGGGCAGCGTCGAGTCGCGGCCATGGGTCGCGTAGTCCTCGCGCCACAGTTGCCACAGCGACCGTTCGTTCATGACGCGGCACTCGCCACTGTGTGCCCGAACAATTGCGCCAGAGCCTTTGCGTTCCGATTGACGTCGTGGTGCTGCCGCACCGCTATGGCTGCGGCGGCCACGAGACGTTTGCGCAGCGCACCGTCGGTGAGGACCTCCGTCAGGGCGGCGGCGAGTAGGTCGGGGCGCGCGGCCGGCACGACGAGCGCGGTCTCACGATCGACGGCCAGCTCGGGAATGCCCGCGATGTAGGTGGTGACCACTGGAACGCCGCGTGCCATGGCCTCCATGATGACGACTGGCAGCCCTTCTGCAAACGTCGGAAGACAAAACACATCGGCTCCCGCCAGGACAGCAGCAACGCGTTCAGAGGGCAGCGAGCCATGCCAAACGAACGCATCGGCGACTCCGGCCGACTCTGCGTGTTGCCGTACGGCCGCCCCATGCTCGTCGACTTCCGGCCCGACAACGTCGACGACAACTTCTACGCCGTGTTCGCGCATCGCTGCGACGGCATCGACCAGAACTAAGTGACCTTTCTCCGCCGACACGCGGGCCACGATCGCGACTCGCGCGGGAGAGTTGGAGGGCTCGCTGTCGCGCGCCGCGAAGCGCTCCAGATCGACACCGCACCTGACCACATGAACCTTGTTGCGGTCGGCCACCGCGGCGATGCGAGACAGTTGTGCGCGAGTGAAGTCGCTGATCGCCACAACGAACTTGGCCGCGCCCACTTTCTCTTGCAGCAGTGCCTCGCGCTCGCCGGTGAACTCGTGCCAGCCGTGAATGGTCATGCTCCACGTGTTGTCGCGCCCGGCCCGGTGGCGATGAGCAACTTCCGTCGTGTACCACGCGATGCTCGCGGGGGCCTGGCCAAAGTGTGCGTGCAGATGGTTGCTGCCCGCCCGCCGCATCACGCGGTAGGTCATGATCGCCTCGGCAAGTTGGAAATAACGCCAGAGCGCGCGCCGCGCACCGCCCCGACCGGTCCGCAGCGGGATGGTTAGAACAGAGGGGTGGCGCACAGAGGTTGCGGCGACGCTTGCGAGCACGCGCCACTTGGAAAGCGATTTCAAATATGTGGTGGCGGGGTGCCCTTGCTGACCATGGGCCGCGAGGTCGGCCGCGCCCACCGGGTTGATCGAGACCGTCACCACGTCGACGCCTAGTCGTGCGAGCGCGTCGATTTCGTCTGCGATAAACGTGTGCGAAACCGCCGGGAAGTGCGTCGCGAGGTAGGTAATCGGCGCTGGCATGTCAGCCCACGGTAACCTCGCCGCAGGTCCGTCGGGAGGTTCGTTGTATCAGCGTTACATGCACCTGACGGGAGTCCCGGCCTTCACCACCCCGAACGGCACGCTCTACCTCGATGCGTTGGCGGCGCGCGATCTCAGTCGGCATACCTACATCGCTCAGTCGGTGCGGGTCGTGTGTCCGATGATCGAAGTTACTGAACCGCCGCCTGGCACGATTCCGTTTCAGCAAGCGGGTTTCGAGTTCGTCGCGTTGCCTCACGCGACCAGCCTGGCGCGTTACGTGTTAGGCGGTGGATGGTTGCGGGCCGTGTGGACAATGTGGCGCCAACTGGCTTGGGCTGACATCGCCTTCATGGGATGTGTCGAGCACCCGATCCCATACGGCTGGACGTCGGTGCCCTTTGCCGCTGTGCGACGTGTGCCGTGGTACACGTTCATCGAGTCGACACCGTGGCGAGTGCTCCCCGGCACGTACCCGAAGCGCCGGCAGCGCGTTCGGGCCAGGGTCGCCGAGCGCATCAACCGACGGCTGTTTCGCCGGGCCGCGTTCGCGTTTGTCTCGCACACGGCCTATGCCGAGTTCCTGAAACCCGACTGCCCGTACCTCGTGTCGCCGGCCGCGTGGTTTCTGCACAGTGAGTTGGCGACGCCCGCACAAATCGAGAAGGCACGCGCTGCGTCGGCGCGACGACGGCCGCACCTGATGTACATCGGTCGTCTCGATCCGGGTAAGGGTGTTCGAGCGCTGCTGTCAGCACTCGCCAGCATCGACAACGAAGGCGTCGATCTGACATTCACGGTGATGGGTGCCGGGCAATTGGTTGGGCGCGTTGAGGTCGCGGCGGCGTCGTTGCGACATGTACAACTGGTGGTGGCGGAGCCGCTGCCGTACGGCAGCGAACTGTTCGACGTGCTGCGAGCGGTGGACGCATTGGTCGTGCCCAATCTCGGCGACGAACAGTCGCGCAATGTGTTCGATGCGTTCTCACAAGCCGTGCCCGTACTTGCGTCAGATACGCCCGGCCTACGCTCGGTGATAACGGATCGCGTCGAGGGACAACTCGTTCCAACGGGCGACATCGCCGCGCTTGCTGGTGCGATCAAAGGGTTCGTCAACCCAATCGTGCGCGCCGAATGGGTTCAATATGGCGACGCCGGCTACAAACGCGCTCAGGTCTACGACCACGACGCGATGCACGCGCAACGCGCCAAGTTCATCGCCGGTCTCGGCGACTCCGCCACTCGCGCCACACCATAGGGAAGAACGCCAAGTCGTCGATCAGGTACCGCTTCGCCAATCGCCTTGGATCGCGGATCAGTCGGTAGGACCATTCGAGGCCCGTGCGCTGCATCCACTTGGGGGCCCGACGCTGTTGCCCAACGTGAAACTCGGCGGAGGCACCGAGCACCAACACCGGTGGCGCACCCGCACTCGGCGGGTCGGACGCAATGAGTCCGGCCGCGATGAGGTGGCCCTTCGCTGCCGACAGTCCGAGAACGATGGCGTCGGCCGCTTCTGCCTCGAGTTCGGCGATCACTTCACTGACCAGCGAAGCGATGCGTTCGGCGTCATCGTCGGCGAACATCGGAGGAACGATGCATCGACAGTGCGGGTTCTCGTTGGTCAACTGGCGAGCGAGTTCCTCATTACTGGCGACCATCAACACTGGGCGTTGCGCAGCGACCATTCGTTTCCACCAGGCGGCGAACAGATCACTGCCAGCCAAGCGCTGATCGATGGGCGACTTGAGAAGGCGACTGGCCCACACGATCGGCGCTCCATCGGGCAACACCATGTACGCCGCCTCCGCGACCTGGCGCTGAGTCGACGACTTGCGGTAGTGGATCAGATGATCGACGTTGGGGGTGACAACAATGCGCCAGGTGGGACCGCCAATTTGTCCTTCGCGTTCCAGCGTGGCAGCGAGTTCATCGATGCTGGTGTCGACTAGGAAGTCAAGACCAAACAGGCGCGTGGTGCGCATTTGTCAGCTCACCGCATCCCACATAGATGTGAGGTGATCGCGGTAGCGAGCAGGATTGATCGCGTCCTTCGAATGAATCATTACGGCGACTGTGGCCGGGTCGAGGACGGCGAAGAAATCGTCAAGGGCATTGGCGACCTCAAGATCGAGCCCCCACGAAGCCTTCACCAGCGGCAGCGTCGACGGATGCTGTCCGGCCCGTTCGTAACCGAGTACCGCCCGAGCGTGAGTGCCGTAGAGCACGTACTCTGAGAAGGTTGGCAAGCGCATCAGAGCGGCCCGCCAATCGACACCCGTTGTCTCTTCGATGCGGGCGATCATCGCAACGACATTGTCGCGGCGCCAACAGATCAGGTTACCGACGTGACCGTGCGGTGGTGCCGCCGCCTCCTCGACGCCAAGGAGTGTTCGAGCGATGTCAGTCCACGCGCGTACCTCGTCGTTGACGAACTTAACGTCGAGCAGTCCGACCGTGCCGTCGCTGATGAGCGACTGGGCGGGATTGAACGCGCGCACGAAGGCGACGTCGCTGTCGCAAAAGATCGAGACATCGGATGTGACTTGCGATGCTGCTGCGATCTTCAGGACTTGCTGCACGATCCAGCCGCGGCTTGGTCGTGAGCGCATGCTCAGCCACACCGAGCGACGTCCTGGCAACCGATGAATCCACCAGGGCAGCAATTCCTCGGAGGTGATGATGGTGGCGCGGTCGCCGAGGTGGCGAAAGTGCGCGAGGTCGCGATGATCGACGATCAGATGATGAGGAAGTCCGGGACAACAGCGCTGCACGGATTCCACCAGCAACTCAGCGCGAGCGAGATCTGGAAGGTAGGTGGGTGTGATGAGCGTGAAGTCCATACCGATTGCGCTGTCAGCGGTTCAGGCAGGAGGCCTGGTCGGTGGTGGCAATGGCCGAGCGTCTGACCGTCAACCACCAATCCTGGTGCGTGGTTGGAATCAGCCCGGATGAGTCGATCGGACCGATGACCACCCACGTGTCGTCGAGACCGGGGTACGCGCGTGTGAGGACAGCATCGCGTTCCATCGCAGGGAACGTCGACCAATCGTGCGTGAGCGGCAGACCGTCGGGTACGAGGTTGCCGCGGTAAACCGATGCGATACCGGTGTAGTACTTGCCGTCCCAGCTGAACGTCGCGTCGAGACGTTCGGGAGAGATGCCGAGACACGACGTAATGTCCGCGGCCTCCTTGATTGCCTCGGTCGGAGTGAGCGAATGATCGAGTTCCCAGTACGAGGCCAGTAACAACGCGCCGGTGATGACGGCGGCGAGAGCACTCTTCTGCAGCGGCCGAGCCAACAGCACAACAATGGTCGCGAAGGCCATGAACAGCGAATAGCGCGTCCAGTACGCGCCGGTGGCGATCACGACGGTCGCCTCGATAGCGATCGCAAGCAACACGACGGCAGCCAGCGGGTGCCGCAGCGGAGACTCGGTGGTGAGGTGCACGCGCCCTTCGCGCCAGCCGACGCACGCG
Source organism: Actinomycetota bacterium (assembly GCA_043786755.1). Taxonomy (GTDB): domain Bacteria; phylum Actinomycetota; class Acidimicrobiia; order Acidimicrobiales; family Ilumatobacteraceae; genus UBA668. The sequence continues at coordinate 5,832 of JAYVVU010000022.1, read as the reverse complement.
CGGACTACCCACACCCAGCCAGTCGTCGCGGCCCCGAGGATTGCGATCAGCGCGACGGCGCCACGATCAAGGCCGTACTGCTCTTGAATGCCGAACACCAACGGATGTGCAGGCACGACTTGCGACCAACCGGCTGCCAGCGCGGCGAACTCACCGATCGCAACAAGGGCGATAATCGTTGCGCCTCGTTTGCTGACCGGGTGCAGTCCGCGCACCCACAACAGCGCAGCGAAAAACAACAAGCCCTGCGCGACGAACAGTGCTTCGGCTCCGGAAACCAATCCGCGCAAGTGCAGGTCGAACTCGATCTGTCCGCCGTGTTCCAAGCCGGAACGCCAGAGGTAGATAGGAGTCGACACGGCGACGAAGACCAGGGCGAACAACGCGGTGCGTTTGAACCGATCGCGCGCGAGCGGTCGCGGTGCGAGGAGCAACCAACCCGCGGCTACTGCTGCAACGAACATCTGTTGGCGTACGAGGAATCCGAACGACGCGGCGAGCGCTGCGACGACGACGGCCAAGACGTTCGCCCACTGCCGCCACTCGCGTTCGCGCGGATACGCCACGCGGCAGGCGAGTGCGACTGCCCACACCGAACCAGCGATCGCAAACGTGTCGGAAAGGTACGTGCCGGCAATCCCAACGAAGCCGCTGAAACCAGCGAATAACAGCAACGCAGGCAGTCGGCGGCTGACATTGAACGTGACGAGCAGCGAGCGGAAGCCGAGCAGCGCGACGACACACATCACAGAACCCAAGAGGTGCATTTGGTGGTGCCCGTAGCCAACCAGCGCCACCCACAGCGATGTCACGGGGAGGACGCCAACGAGCGTGATGTCGTTCCAACCAACTAGATGAACGTGACCGGTCGAGTGATACGTGTCGAAGATGCGCTCGTAGGCCCAGGCATCGCCAGCGGGCAAGTCGCCAGCGCCAACGAGTATTCGCCAGAAGAAGGGCGCCAGTGAAAGGACGACGATCAAGCCGAACTCAAAAAGTCCTGCCGTGTATTTAGCGCGTGTGTTCAAGCCGACCCCGCAAGAACAGTCACCGTATCCGCTCGACTTCGACGACCGCAGTGACCGGAATCGGGCCGTAGACGTGTGGAAACGGTTCCGGCGCGCCAGCGAGCTGTTCGTAAATCAGCGGCGAATCAAGTTTGCTCTCATCGACGTGCAAGAGCAGTAGCTCAGCGGCGTCGCCGTAGAAGCGCTCGACGACTCCGGGCCACTGCTTGGCAGTGCTGCAGTGGATGTATCCCTCCTGCGCAAGCTCGACGCCGCGGGTCGAGCCGGTATGCAAGCCCTCGGCGAGTGACTGGTGCCAGCGGTCGGGTTCGGTCAGGTGGTAGATCATCGCCAAACAGATTGACACGTAGGCTTGCGAACTGTGCGCATCGATGTGTTCACCATCTTTCCTGGGTTGATCGATTCGTTCTGCGCGGAGACGATGCTGGGCAAGGCGCGCACCTCTGGTTTGCTCGATCTACGGCTGCACGACCCTCGCGATCACACCACCGATGTACATCGCACCGTCGACGATGCCCCCTTCGGTGGTGGTGCCGGCATGGTGATGAAACCCGAGCCATTGTTCGACGCCGTCGAATCAGCGCAACCGCCCCGGCCGTTGTTCTTGCTCGGCCCCGGCGGTCGCCGCTTCGACCAGACGGCGGCGCACGAGCTTGCGGGCAGCGCTGGCTTCTCGCTGATCTCGGGCCGCTATGAAGGGGTCGACCATCGGGTGCGCGAGCACCTCGTCGACGGCGAATTGAGCGTCGGCGACGTCGTCCTCAATGGTGGGGAAGTGGCTGCGTGCCTGGTGATCGAGGCCGTTGTGCGGCTGCTGCCAGGCGCCATGGGCAACGAGGACAGCCCGCTGAATGAGAGCTTTGGACCCACGGGTTTGTTGGAGGAACCCCAGTTCACCCGGCCGGCTGACTTCCGGGGGTGGGCAGTTCCGGAGGTGTTACGTGGGGGCGACCATGCCCGCATCGCCCGCTGGCGCCACGCACAGGCCTTACACCGCACGTTGCGCGACCGTCCGGACCTAATTGACGCCCGTGGCGGGCTGGACGAAACCGACCGGGGGCTGTTGGAAGAGTTCCCTGCCGTCACCTATCCTTGATCGTTCGCTCAGCCTCCTGCTGAGGCTCCCTGCCGTTGAACTACCGGCTGAACTACTAGTCAGAGAGTTGCCCCATGAAGTCCACCGATTTTGTTGACAATCAGTCCATGCGCACCGATATCCCCGAGTTTGGTCCCGGCGATGAGGTCAAGGTGCACGTGAAGGTGGTCGAGGGCAACAAGGAGCGCATCCAGGTTTTCCAGGGCAACGTCATCGCCCGCCAGGGCAGCGGCGTGCAAGAGACCTACACCGTCCGCAAGATCAGCTCGGGCGTTGGCGTCGAGCGCACCTTCCCGGTGCACGCCCCAACAGTCGCCAAGCTGGAAGTTGTGAAGAAGGGCGACGTGCGTCGCGCCAAGCTGTATTACGTTCGCGATCGTGTCGGTAAGGCAGCTCGCATCAAGGAAAAGCGCGACGCCTGATTGGCGTCGTCATCGGTGCGCCGTTTTGGTGACTTGCCGTTTGGTGAGAGGAAGCACCCACGTTGAGCTCTGACGATCTCGAGAACTTCGAGGCCGAGCGAGAGCTCCAACTCGCTCAGGAATACCAAGACATCGCGGGCATGTTCCGTTTTGCCGTGGAAACCGAGCGCCGTTTTTACCTGGCTAACGACGTCAAGCTCACCGTCAACGGTGAGGGCGCCCGCCAGGTGATCGAGGTGGAGTTGGTCGACGCATGGGTGTGGGATATGTACCGCAAGACCCGATTCGTCCCGAAGGTACGGGTGCTGACCTTCAAGGACGTCAACGTCGAGGAACTGCCCCCGCCCGAACTCGGGTTGTAAGCAAGTCGCTCGCCGCGCAAGCGCGCGGTCGCTTCGGTGAAGAAGAAGCACTCCGCTGGTACAAGCAACGCGGCTACTCGCTGGTCGCGCGCAATTGGCGCTGTCCAGCCGGCGAAGTTGATCTCATTCTCGCCGCGACCAACTTGATCGTGTTCTGCGAGGTGAAAGCACGCGCCAGCAACGAGTTTGGTGGCCCGCAAGGCGCAGTTGGTTGGCAGAAGCAACGCCGCTTGCGTCGACTGGCCGCGATTTGGCTTGCCGAGCATCGACCCGTCGGCCACGTCGAGATTCGTTTCGATGTGGCCGCCGTCGTCGGAACTCAGATAACCGTGATCGAGTCCGCGTTCTGACGTCGGCCGTCGAGGTAAGTCACCACCAGCATGGCGACGACGACCACGAAGATCAGTCGTGCCGAGAGCGCGAAGAAGTCGATGGAGACGACGTCGGTGACCGCAGTGCGCACTGCGTTAAAGCCGTAAAGCCATCCGGGTAGAACCAACGCAATTGCAAGAGGAATTGAGCGGCGCAGCGGCCACACCAGCACAGTGACGCACAGCAGCGCGAGTAACGGCAGGCTGTCGTAGGTGTGGTGGTAGCTGCCGATCGTCACCAGTCCGACGCCCATCACCAGACGCTGCCGGAGGTCGAACGATTGCGTTCGGTTCAGCCAGACCAGCCCAGCAGCAACCGCGATCAACGCGACGATGTCGATCAGCGCGGACGGGTGCAGCAGTGAGAGGAAGTCGAGGCGGTCGCCGTCCATGCGATTGACCGCGACCTTGCTCAGGATCGTGCTGGACTCGCGCATCGATCGCAGGATGCTGCCGAGGCCGGCGTCGGAGCGCACCACGATCGAGATGAAGTTGGCGAGCCCGACGGCGACGGACGCGGCGAGGAAACGCAGAAACACGCGAGTCGATCGCTCATACGCGAGGTTGGCGGCGAGGAACGTGAGTGCAAACGTCGGCTTCGCAAAGAGGAACAAGATCGTCGCGCCGTAGATCCACTTCTCGGCAATGTGCCAAAACTGGGGAGCTCGCTGGGCGCGAACTGCGAAGAAGGCGACGGCCGCTACTAAGCCAGCGCCCGTCTGCCCGAGCGCAACGTTGTACAAGTGCGTGGGCGACAGCGCGACAGCGCTCGCAACCAGCGCTGCGTGTACGCGCGACAGACCGAGCGAGCGCGCGATACGCGCGCACCCGGCGGCCACGAGAAGTATCGAGCAACACATGAACAGCGTCAGGCCGGTTGTGTAGTCAACGCGATTGAGCAGTGGATAGGCGATGTAGCTCACCGGCAAGACGGGTGGTGCTGGGTATGGCCCGAAGCGCGGCACCGATTCCTCAGCGTCCCACGGGTTGATGTGTTCGGCAACCAGGATGTTCGGGCCGTAAACCGTCGCCCGGTAATCTGTGCCAATGCCGGTCGCAGGAGCATCGCGACTGTCGGCGAGCAGCGGTTGCATTCGATATGCGGCGAGTCCCGCGATCAGCGCGACGAGAACCCACAGAAGTGCAGCGCGTCGCGGGCTTGTTGGCTCCGGCAAAGCCGCTCCTTCCGGTACTTCGGGGCAAGGTAGCACGGAAGAATGACGCGCGACTGCTTGGCCGTTGTGCTGCATTGCCCGATCGTCGCGGCCCGCGACGGTGTTGTGGAGGTGAGTGGCAAGTTCCTGGAGGAAGTCGAGCGCTACGCGAAGTTCTGGCCGGGCACCGTGCGTCTCATCGTTTACGAGGATCCGAGTTGGGCAACGAGTTTCGGAATGGTTAAGCGCGACATCGCATCTCTGCCGTTCGAGCTTGTGATTCGTTCTCACGACGAACTTGATGCGAGTGTGTTTGCCGACGATGTAGCGGCGCTGTTATGCGGAGTAGGGCACCGTTACAACCATCTAGCGACGCTCGGGCGCAGTCTTGGCGTTCCCGTCGTCTACGTCGCCGAGTGGAGCCGACGCACGCAGAACGTGATCACGGCGATCGATTCGCCCAACGCCTTCGTGAAGGCGCGACGGTTGTTTTGGTTGTGGCGCCAACGGCGCAGCATTCGCAACGCACTCGCGGCGGCAACGGCACTGCAGTGCAACGGCACTCCGACGTACGACGAATACGCCGACGTCAACTCACAGCGCTTGCTGTACTTCGACAACCGCATCACCGACGACCTCTTGATCGATGGTTCAACGCTCGAGAATCGGCTGGCCAAGTTTGTCTCGGCAACTGAACCGCTGCGACTCGTCTTTACCGGTCGATTGACCCCGACGAAGGGCGTGCTCGATCTCATTCGCGTGGCAACTGAACTGCGTCGAGGCGGTACGACCTTCGAGTTGTCGATCGTCGGCGGTGGCGAACTCGCGGCCGCGCTCAACGAACAAATTCAGCACAACGGATTTGAATCGCTGGTGCATGTTCTGGCGCCAAAGGAATTTCGCAACGAACTGGTTCCATTTGTGCAGCAGACCGACTTGTTCGTGTGCCCGCACCCGCAGGGCGACCCGTCATGCACATACATCGAGACGCTGGCGTGTGGCGTTCCGATCGTTGGCTATGCCAACGAGGCGCTACTGGGAGTTGCGCGCTACTCGCATGCCGCATGGTCGGTCCCGCTTGGCAAACCCGACGCGCTGGCCGCCGAGATCGCGCGTCTCGCCAACGATCGCGCCGAGATCGCTGCTGCCAGCCGCAAAGCCAGGGAGTTCGCTGCTGAGCACACGTTCGACCTGACCTACGGCCGGCGCATCAAGCAATTGCGCGATCTTGCCGCGATCTAAACGGCGCTAACCGAACATCGTCCAGATCACGAGAGCGATGCACGCCGCGACCGCGGCACCGACGAACACGATGTCGCTGCGCCGCGCGACCCGTTTGCGATGTGGATTGAAGCCGATTGCCCCAGTATTGCCGCCACCTGCCGCGCTGCCACCACTG
>JAYVVU010000021.1:0-2488 GCA_043786755.1 Actinomycetota bacterium | reverse complement strand
GGCGAAGAACCGACTGCACATGGATTTCCACGTGGCCGACGTTGAGGCGCAAGCCGCTCGCATTCAGGCGCTCGGTGCTACTCGTGTCGGGCGCACCGAGGAGTTCGGGATCCATTGGGTAACGCTGCTCGACCCGGAAGGCAATGAGTTCTGCCTTGTCGTTACTTGAGTAGTCGTGACTTAAGGGCGGCTACGTGACGCGACGACCGCGCATATCAGCGACACTCCAGCAGGAATGAACAGCAGGTACGGGGTTGCGCTCCACGACGCCGCGACAAAAGCGCCGAAGACGTAACTGAGCAGCACCGTGCCGAGAATCGCAATCGAGATGCGACGGCGATGGTTCTCCGGTCGCGGCGTGCCTCGGAATGCAAGTGCGAGTTTCTCGCTGAGTCGCACGACCGCACCGGTTCCGTACGTCGTGGAGATTGCTACTTGGCCGACGCGTCGCAACGCGATCGCTTGCAGTCCCATCGCAGCCGCGCCGATGAGAATCACTGGGTAGTCGGCCGCCTTGGTCGATGGCGAGAACCCGATGTCGGTTGTTCGCAGCATCAGCGCCAAAGCGATGAGCAGACTGGCCTCGACGAACAACAGTGCGGCGGGATTGGGGGGTCGCTCCGAGCGCACGTGCGTGTCGAGATGCGCGGCGCCAGCGGTGACTCCCGCGGCGAAGCCCGCGAGCGCGACCAGCGCGGCGACCGCCTGATGCCCGTCGTGCGCGCCGGTCGACATGCCGAGGCGGATCAGGTTCCCGCTCATGTTGGCGACGAACACCGGCGTGACGCGCTGGAAGACAAACGCATCAACGAAACCGGCTGCGGCCGCCAGCGCAGCAACCATCGACAGCGTGCCTGATGCGTGATGTTTGTGTTCTATTGGCATCAGGCGATGCTGCGCCAGGCGGCGAGTCGTTCGGCACTGTCGTCACCGGGCACGGGCAACTGACACACGACCTTCAAGCCCGGCCACTCGCTCGGGGTGAGTTGTTGATACTCGAACGCCAGGTCGCCCGCGCGAGGGTGGCGGTAGCGGCGCACGCGCGTTTGAAATTGCGCAACGTCGACCTGCGCCCACAGTGACGCGAACGCGGCACTCGCCGCGTGTAATCGCTCGACGAGTGCGACAACTTTCGGATCCGCGCGCAGCCCGGCGGTACCAGCGCGGAACTCAGCGAGGATGCGACGCGCTTGTATGTCCCAGTCCGCCACCAACTCGCGGGCGGTCGGCTCGGCGAAGATGACCCACAGCAGGTTGCGATCCTCGGGCACCAGATGATCGATCATCGGGTACAAGTGTGACTGCGCACGATTCCACGCCAGAAATTCCCAGCGCGGACCCAACACGTACGCCGGCGCCGGGTTCATTGATTCGATCAGCCGCACGAGTGCGTCGGGCGCGTGCTCGACCTCCGGCGTCGGGTCGCCCGTCGTCCGGGTCGCCAGCGCCAAAAGGTGCTGGCGCTGCGCGTCGTCAAGGCGCAGGCTGCGTGCGAGCGCTTCGAGCACGTCGACAGATGCATTGATCGGCCGGCCCTGTTCGAGCCATGTGTACCAAGTCACCGACACGCCAGCGAGCAGTGCAATCTCCTCCCGACGCAATCCGGGTGTTCGGCGTGAACGGCCAACGGGCAATCCAACATCCAGTGGCTGCAGCGACTCGCGGCGGGCGCGCAGAAATGCGGCCAGCTCGTCGCGTCGGTTCATCCGCCCATTCGACCACGCGGCGGGGCTGCGAGAGTGCCCGCACAGATACCCGCGGGGTGGTGGTATCGGTACCCCGCAGGCAGCTCGACGCGGCAGACTGGGCAGATGACCGAACTGCAAGCGATGCTTGACGACCTTGAACTACTGGTGAACACCGAGTCGCCATCGTTCGACGTGCCGCGGCTGACGGCCTCGGCGAACGCGGTTGCCGACCTAATGAAGCGTCGATTGGGTACGCCAGGACAGCTGATCGATGGCACCGCTGGCCCGCACGTGCACTGGACCGGGGGCGGTACGCCGAAGGTGCTGATCGTCGGGCACCACGACACGGTGTTCCCCGTTGGCTCGTGCGCAGCGCGCCCCTTCACGGTCGCTGACGGCAAGGCCACTGGCCCGGGCGTATTCGATATGAAAGCCGGCATCGTGCTGGCCATTCACGCGGTTGCTGCGCTCGCCGACCGCAGTGGCGTTGAGATCCTGATCAACAGCGATGAAGAAGTTGGCAGCGACACGAGTCGCGAACTGATCGAGCAGCGCGCGAAGGCGTGCGGCAACGTTCTGGTGTTCGAGCCGAGCGCCGACGGCGGCGCGCTGAAGACGGCGCGCAAGGGGACGGGCACCTTCGAAGTTGTGGTGCACGGCAAAGCCGCGCACGCGGGTCTGGAACCGGAGAAGGGGATCAACTCGCTAGTCGCCGCGGCCGAACTGATCACGCGCATCGCAACGTTCGGCGATACGGCGACGGCGACGACCGTTACTCCAACCGTCGCCGCGGCTGGCAC
>JAYVVU010000020.1:0-2489 GCA_043786755.1 Actinomycetota bacterium | reverse complement strand
GGACGCCGACGCTCGTCGCGCTGCATACGACCGACCCGTCCTTCGCGGAGGCGTGCGACTTTCACACATGGTTGCAGTGGCTTGCCCGTCGCTCGCTCGACGCGGTGACTACTTCAAGTTCGGTCGCGATCGTCGCCGACCTCGCCGTCGGCAGCTCGCCCGACGGCGCGGAGTGTTGGCACCACCAAGACATGATGGCGCTCGACGTCTCGATCGGCGCGCCACCCGATCCATTCCAACCAGCGGGCCAGGAGTGGGGGCTTCCACCATTCATCCCTTGGCGACTGCGTGCTGCGCAGTATCGGCCCTTCATCGAAGTCGTGCGCGCCGCGATGCACGGCATGAGCGGGTTGCGCATCGATCACGTGATGGGTTTGTTCCGACAGTTCTGGATTCCCGCCAACGCTGCGTCGAGCGAAGGTACCTACGTGCAGCTGCCAGCTGAGGAGTTGCTCGCGATCGTGCGCTTGGAAGCAGCGCGCGCAGGTGCGTTCGTAATCGGCGAAGACCTCGGCAACGTGGAACCGGCCGTTCGCGAGTCGTTGCGCGCCAGTGCGATGTTGGGCACCAAGGTCTGGTGGTTCGATTCCGACGCGCGCAACTGGCCGGCCAGCACCTTGGCGATGGTGACGACACACGACCTACCGACAATCGCTGGCGTATGGAAGCACACCGACGGCACACCCGAACTCGCCGCCAAGTTGCAGCAAGCCGCGCCCGGCACGTCGGCAACCGCAACCGCGATCGCGCTGCACGCCGAGATCGCAAGCAGCGACGCGACGCTGTGCCTGGCGATGATCGAAGACCTAGCCGGAAGCGACCAGCGCCCGAACTACCCCGGAACGACGAGTGCAACGCACAACAACTGGTGCCACCGCATGTCAGCGACAACCGACACGATCCTGTGTAGCGAGCCGGCCAATTCGATCATCGCCGCAATGACAGCAGCCCGTCCTGCCTGAACAGCGTTTGAACACTTTTGATGCGTATAGCGCCCGAAAGTGTTCAAACGGTCGTGAGTGCCGGTGCCCGAGGTGGGAGTCGAACCCACACGCCCTTTCGGACAACGGATTTTGAGTCCGTCGCGTCTGCCATTCCGCCACTCGGGCGAGCGACGCGCACGAGGTTAGCGGGGCGGACGGGAAGGTACCCATGAGTAACCGATTACGCTCCTTCGATCATGCTTGCGTTCACGTTTCCGGGCCAGGGCTCGCAACGCCCTGGAATGGGACGACCCTGGGCCGACCACGAGAGTTGGGAACTCGTCGAGGAGGCCTCGGAAGTCGCCGAGCGAGACGTAGCGCGCTTGCTGCTCGACGCCGATGCCGAGGAACTGCGCGACACGCGTAACGCGCAGCTGACTACTTATGTGTCGAGCCTGATGGTGCTCGACGCTGTGGAACGCCTTGGTATCGAGCCCAGCTTCTGCGCCGGGCACAGCCTCGGCGAATACACCGCACTCACCGCGACGGGCGCACTCGGCTTCGACGAAGGCGTTCGTCTGGTAGTTGAACGCGCCGATGCGATGCATCAGGCGGGCAGCGACAACCCCGGAACGATGGCCGCCGTGCTCGGACTCGACGACGAACAAGTCGAAGTTGCTTGCCGTCGCGCAGATGCCGACGTGTGGGTCGCGAACTTCAACGCACCCGGCCAAGTCGTCATCGCCGGCTCACCGGAAGGTGTCGCCGCGGCCAGCGTGGTGGCAAAGGAACTGGGCGCGAAGAAAGTGATGTCGCTGCCGGTGTCGGGTGCGTTCCACACGCCGTTCATGACTCCCGCGCGCGACAGACTGCGCAAAGCGATCGCCGAAGCCAATCCACGCGACACCGAGATCCCAGTCGTGTCGAACGTCGACGCGCTCCCCCACGACGACGGGGCAAAGTGGAGCAGCCTGCTCTCCGCGCAGCTGAGCAGCCCCGTGCGTTGGAAGCACTGCTTGCTGACCCTGGAAGAACTCGGCGTGCACGACTTCGTCGAACTTGGACCGGGTGGAGTGCTCACCGGTATGGCGAAGCGAACCGTCGACGGCGCACGCACCATTTCAGTCTCGACTCCCGACGAACTCGACAAGTTGATCGAGTGGGTTAACGCGGGCACCCCTCTCGCCTCCACACAGCACGAAGGCGAGCACCTCTTCGCGGTCGAGCGCTTAGTCGTCAGCCCCGCGGCTGGCCCGTTCACGCCGATTGGTGGCGTGCGCGACGGCGATCACATCGAAGTCGGCACGGTGCTCGGTCACGTTGGCGAGATCGAAGTGCGCTCGGCGTTCGCCGGCATCGTGCAGAGTTACATCGCAGTTGATGGCGAGCGGGTCACGCTACGCCAACCCATCGCCTGGTTAAGGACGGTCTGACATGCCTGCAATCCCACCCAACGTTCGCGGAGCGGTGATCACCGGCTGGGGCACCGCGCTACCGCCGAAGGTGCTGACCAATCACGACCTGGAGCAAATGTTCGACACATCGAACGACTGGATCGTCGAGCGC
>JAYVVU010000019.1:0-2492 GCA_043786755.1 Actinomycetota bacterium | reverse complement strand
AGTTCGATTTCGATCTGCCGCTGTGGACTTCGGGGCGCGCGATCTTGCTGCTGCCCGAGGACGCGGTGGATGTGCCCGTGCCATCCATTCGTGCCGGCCACGGCGACGTCGACCTTCCCGCTGCGATCGCGCAACTCGAAGCCAACTTCGTGCAGGCCGAGGGTGGCCCGACGCTCAACGGGTTGCTGACCACATCAGATCTGATCGACGAACTGAACCTCTCGCTGTCGCCACAGATCGTCGGCGGCGACGGGCCACGCGCGACATTGCACGCGCCAGCGATCGCTCATCGCATGCAACTCGCCCACGTGCTCGAGCACGAGGGCTTCCTGTACACGCGCTACCTGCGCGACCGCGGCGCGTCCTCGTAATCGTCAGACCGTCGCCGCCAATTGCGCGACCGTCAACACTGCCTCCGCGTGAACTACCGCTTCCTCAGCGCTGAGCGAGGTACCGAGCTCGACGATGAACGACATTGCGTCGGGAACCGTGAGGCGTACCCATGTCGCGGCGACGCCGGTGTAGATGCCGCCAGTGATCGACAGCAGGTCGAGTCCGGTGAGCTCGGCGTAGCGCTGACGCAATGGCGCGTCGCGGCCCGTCGACGGCGAGATGCGATGCAGGTCTTGGTGATACCAAATCGTCAACGTCGGTTTGATCCGCTCGGCGAATGCGATGAACGCTTGCGTCTCGGGTTCACTCGCTGGGCCGGTGCCGCTGTATTGCCCGTTGCCTGGCGAACCAATCTGCGTCCAGTCGTGCGGGAAGTTTCGATTCAGGTCGACGCCGTTCCCGTTGCCACGTTCGTTGTTGGCGTAGCCATCCGGATTCATCGCCGGCATCAGCCATAGGTCGATCCCAGTCGGCAGCGGCATCGTCGCGAGCAGGTCGAGCACCGCTAGGCCATCGTTCTCGTCGCCGTGGATCACGCCAACGACCAGCACCACCGTCCCGCCGGCTGTGCCGCGATGACTGGCCGTAATCGGCAGGCCGCCGACGGAGGTGCCGATCACTTCTTCACCGAGAAACTCACCGCTGGCCACTGTCGTTGATGTCGTTGGCGCAAGCGTGGACGGCGTCGTGGTCGTTGATGTCGATGTCGTTGACGCGGTCGACGACGTCGTCGCAGCCACAGTCGAAGTCGTCGCCGAGGATGTGGACGTTGGATCGGCCGTCGTCGATGTGGTTGTCGAGCAGGCTGCCAACAACGCGCTGGCGATTACTGCGACGGTCAGCACGCGTCGCGCGCCGACGGTCACGACCGCTGCAGCTTCTTCAGCAGCACCATTTCGCGCTTGAAGTCGGCTGGTTCGTCGAAGTCCTTGTAGACGCTGGCGAAGCGCAGGTACGCAACCTCATCGAGCACCCGCAGCCGATCGAGCACCTCGTGGCCGATATCGGCGGTCGACACATCCGAGCCGCGTAGCCGCAGATCGTCTTCGATCGATTCGCTCAGTTGCTCGATTTGCTCGGCGGTCACCGGCCGCCCCTTGCACGCGGCAGTGACGCCGGCACAGAGTTTCATGCGATCGAAGGGTTCGCGTGCACCGTTGCTCTTGAGCACCGAGAGCGGAACTTCTTCCAAGCGTTCGTAGGTCGTGAATCGGTGCTGGCAAGCGCTGCACGACCGGCGCCGCCGGATTGAGGTGCCTTCAGACGCCTCGCGCGAATCGATGACCTTGGTGTCGTCGACATCGCATTTCGGACAACGCATAGTTGGCAACGCTACCTGTGCACGCCCAACCAGCCATTACGGCAGTGTGATCAGCTGACCAACCTGCACGATGGTGCCGCCATTGAGCTCGATCAGGGCGTCGACGAAATTCATCAGGTCGCCGCCACTGCGGTGCGCTTCGGCGATCGAGTACATCGTGTCGCCAGGCTGCACGAGATAGGTGACGGTGGTCGTTAAGGTCACAGCTTGGCGAACCGCAGCGGCGGAGGCAGGTGCGCCGCCACGGTTCGCCAGGACGTTGCCGGCGCCGACCCCGAGGGCGGCGAGCAGCGAGAAGAAGACGGAGGCCACCACAATCCGGCGGCGGATATAGACGTGGGTTGCTCGGCGAGGCACAGGAAGCGCCGGCCGGAGCATGGTTGGCGACTCGAGCTCGCTGGTCACGTAGAACTGATAACTCACGGCGTCCTCCTTCAATCCCTCAGGTCGATCCCTCAGGTACACAACGTTGTACCGAACGGGTGTTACACGAACAACTGTTCGTAGTCTGCACGAACAATCGTTCGATGTCAACCCGTAGCGCACGACTAGTCGAACATTTGTTGCACGAACGGGTGTTTGACCTGGTCAGCGAACGCGTGTACGCTGAGCACATGGCTGAAAAACTGACAACCAGACAACGGGGCATCCTCGATGTCATCGAAACCAGCATGCGCGAGCGCGGTTACCCGCCGAGCGTGCGCGAGATTGGCGAAGCCATTGGGCTCACGTCCCCTTCCACCGTCCACAGTCACCTGGCCTCGCTCGAGCGCCTGGG
>JAYVVU010000018.1:0-2506 GCA_043786755.1 Actinomycetota bacterium | reverse complement strand
CACCGTACCGTCGTACAGAATATGGAACAGCTGATCGGGCGACCCGTCATGGCCGACCTCGGCGACGAGAATCTCGACTTCCATCGGCTTCATCTCGTGCGTGAAGATCTGGCCGAGAATCTGCGCGTACTGGTTTGCCAGGCTGCGCGCGTCGACATCGTCTCGCGAGTACTGATACCCCTTCAGATCTGCAGCACGCACACCAGCGACGCGCAGTTGATCGAACTCGTTGTACTTCCCGACGCCCGCAAAGGCATCGCCCGCGGTCGCAGCCTGGCAGCCGTCGTGTACGACAACGGCATTCTGATCTGCGCCGAGAATCCGTCGAACACGCTGCGCAAGATCAGCGAGATCTATGACCGCATCGCGTTCGCTGGCGTCGGCAAGTACAACGAGTTCGATCAACTGCGCGTCGCAGGTGTACGTGCGGCCGACTTGAAGGGCTATCAGTACAGCCGCGACGACGTCGATGCGCGCAGCTTGGCGAACAACTACGCGCAAATCCTCGGCCAGATCTTCACGCACGAGATGAAGCCGATGGAGGTCGAGATCCTCGTCGCCGAAGTCGGCATTGCGCCGGAGGGCGACCAGTTGTTCCACATCCTCTACGACGGCACTGTCGTGGACGAGCGCAACTACACGGTGCTCGGCGGCGACTCGGAAACGATGCGCGGCCACATGAAGGAGCACTACGTCGAGGGTCAGCCGCTCGAGAGTGCGGTGCGGGTCGCGACAACTGCGCTCGCGGGTAGCGAACGGACTCTGACGGCGAACGATCTCGAAGTCGCCTTGCTTTGTCGGACGGCCGGTCGTCGCTGTTTCCGCCGCCTGTCTGATGACGCGGTTGCCAACGCCCTGGCGGGCTGAGCGTGGCGCGCAGCATCGACCTCAACAGCGATGTCGGTGAAGGTTTCGGTCACTGGCCAGGCGGCCCCGACGAAGAGTTGATGCCACTGCTCACATCGGTGAACGTCGCATGCGGTTTTCACGCAGGTGATCCGTCGATCATGCGCCGCACCTGCGAGTGGGCGCGGCAGCACGATTGCGCGATCGGCGCACAGGTCAGTTATCCCGATCTGAGTGGGTTCGGACGCCGGTTCATCGACATGCAGTCGAACGAGCTGAGCGACGCAGTCGTGTACCAACTTGGTGCGCTCGACGCGTTTGCTCGCCTCAGCGGGCTGCGCGTGCGATATGTCAAGCCGCACGGTGCGCTGTACAACACGATTGCTGAGCATGAGGGCCAAGCGGGCGCGGTAGTGGCCGCGATTCGGCAGTACGACGCGGCGTTGCCAATGCTGGGCTTGCCCCACTCGGCAGTTCAGCGTGCATGCGATGCGGCCGGCGTGCGCTTCGTTGCTGAAGGTTTCGCCGATCGCGCGTACACGGCGGAAGGTCGGCTTGTGCCGCGCACGCAGGCTGGCGCGCTGATCACCGATCCTGCTGCAGCGGCCGCGCAGGCGCTGACGCTCACCAAGTCGGGCGTCGGTTCAATCTGCGTCCACAGCGACACACCCGGTGCCGTCGCGATCGTGGCTGCGGTGTCGCAATCGTTGACTGACGAGGGTTACCAACTGCATTCTTTCGCGCAGTGAAGCTGCTGCCTTACGGGCCGCGCGCGGTGCTCGCAGAGTTCGACTCGCTGGCCGAAGTGATGCACGCCGCATCCGCGTGGCGTGAGAGTGCGCCAGCCGGTGTGCTTGAGGTTGTGCCCGCGGCGCAGACGGTGCTGGTGGTGCACGACGCAACGTTCGATCGCGAGTGGTTGCGGGAACCCTTGCCGCCAAGCGCGAGCTCGGCGATTGGTGAGTTGGTGACGATCGATGTTGTGTACGACGGCGAAGACATGGCTGCAGTCGCGAGTGAACTGCACATGTCGACCGCGGAAGTTGTCGAGATGCACTCCGCGGCCGAGTACTCGGTCGCGTTCTGTGGGTTCATGCCCGGCTTCAGTTATCTCATCGGACTCGACCCGCGCTTGACGTTGCCTCGGCGCGCAACGCCGCGAACGCGAGTGCCCGCGGGCAGCGTTGCGATCGCCGCCGAGTTCAGCGCGGTGTACCCGCGCGAGAGCCCCGGCGGTTGGCATCTGCTCGGTCACACAGACGTGGCGATGTGGGTCGACGATCGCGAGCCGCCCGCGCTCTTGCCACCCGGAACGCGCGTCAGGTTCCGGCCGCGATGATCACCGTGCGCTCGTGGGGGATTGCGGGCAGCGTGGTCGACCGCGGTCGCGCGGGACAGATGTGGTTGGGTAAGAGTCGCGGGGGAGCAGTCGACCTCCACGCCTTGCTCCTCGGCAATCGACTTGTCGGCAATGTTGCCACTGCGCCGATCTACGAGAGTTCCGGCGGACTGACGCTCGAGTTCGGTGAGCCATTGGCGATCGCAATCACCGGAGCTGTCGCCGACGTGACCGTGACGGACGGACCGCCGGTGGGCTGGGGGAGCGTGGCGGTGTTGCCGGCCGGCGCAACGCTGCGCATCGGCCGTCTGCTCGATGGCG
>JAYVVU010000017.1:0-2509 GCA_043786755.1 Actinomycetota bacterium | reverse complement strand
GTCGCTGTCGATCAGACGCACCGAAGCATCGCCCGAGGCCGACACGCCGTCGTACTCACCCGATTTCATCAGGGCAAACATCTCGTCAGACGTGTTGCCGATTTTGGCATCGACCGCACAGCCGCTGTCCTTTTCGAACTTGGTGACCCAGTCGTACTCGGGGTAGGTGCTGCCATCTTCGGCGTAACCCGCCCACACCACGATCTTCAGGGCACCTTCACCCTTGCCGATCTCCTTGAGGCCTGAACCTGCCTTACTGTCCGAATCGCTCCCGCATGCCGCAAGCAACACGGCTACTGCGGCACCGCAGACCGCTACTACTCGTCGTGATTTCATGGTCTCTCCCCTTGTTTGTTGTGAACGTTCACTTCATTGCCGCATCACGCGACCACGCCACATGCACGTTACGTGCAATGGCCACATCGGCAAGCCCATCACTGGGCATGCTGACGATGAGGATGGAGCCTTCGTCGAGGCGCACGCGCACCCGACACTCGGCGCCGAGATACTGAATATCCGCAACCGTGCCATCGACCACGATCTCGCCGATGCCAACGTCTATCGGCGACGCCAGCACACGGATGCGCTCGGGGCGGAGGGTATGCACGCCCCATTCACCGAGCAGGCGATGCGACAGTTCCGACGAAAGGACGTTCGATGTGCCGACAAAGCCAGCAACAAATTCGGTTGCCGGGCGGTCGTAGATGTCGCGCGGAGTGCCGACCTGCTCGATTCGGCCGTTGTTGAAAACAGCCACGCGGCTGCTCATGCTGAGCGCCTCGCCCTGATCGTGGGTCACGAACACGAACGTGATGCCGACATCGCGCTGGATGGCCTTCAATTCGGTCTGCATCTCTTCTCGTAGCTTCAGGTCGAGCGCGCCGAGCGGCTCATCGAGCAGCAGCACCTTGGGCTTGTTGACCAGGGCGCGCGCCAGCGCCACGCGTTGTCGCTGCCCACCTGACAACTGGCTCGGGGTGCGCGCCCCGTACTCGGCGAGACGCACGGCCTCGAGCATCTCGCCCGCGCGCCGGCGACGCTCTGCCTTCGCGACACCCTTCACGCGGAGCCCGTATTCCACGTTGCGCTGCACGTTCATGTGCGGAAAGAGGGCGTAGTCCTGAAAGACCGTGTTGACATCGCGGTCATACGGGGCGAGTCGGGTGACGTCTTGGCCTTGCAGCACCACCGCCCCCGCGGTGGGCATCTCGAAACCGGCGATCATTCGCAAGACCGTTGTCTTGCCCGAACCTGACGGGCCGAGAAGCGAGAAGAACTCGCCGTCGGCGATTTCGAGGTTGACGTCGTCGGCGGCAACGACGTCGCCGAAGACCTTGCGCAGCCGAACGAGTTGTATCGCGGGAACCGAGCCATCGCGCAATTCCGGCTCGTTGAGCGTCGCAACAGAGGTGTCCACGATGCGTTGATAGCTCCCAGGTTCTCTCGTCGGTTGACGACCTCACAACGATAGTCGCGATGCAAGCCTCCGCAGAGCATGTTGCCTATCGCCTCGATCAGACGTTGGCCGACTGCCGTTCGGTGACCACCTTCGACGAACCACCGGGCTGCATACTGACTCCCAGGAGGCTGTCGCCCGCCTCCATCGTGCGCTTCTGATGGCTCACGATGAGCAGTTGCGCGTCGCGGCGGAATTCGGCGACGAGCCCGAGGAAACGGTGCAGGTTCACGTCGTCGAGCGCGGCCTCGACCTCGTCCATCACGTAGAACGGCGACGGCCGGCTGCGGAAGACCGCGAACAGGTAAGCCAGCGCTGTGAGCGAACGCTCGCCACCCGACAGCAGCGACAGCTTTTTGACGTTCTTGCCGCTTGGCTTTGCCTCGACCTCGATACCGGTATTGAGCAGATCGTCGGGGTTGGTCAGCAGCAGCGTGCCCGTGCCGCCAGGGAACAGCATGGTGAACAGGTCGGTGAAGTTGGCGCTGACATCGGCGAAGGCCGCCGCAAACACGGTTTGGATCTCTAGGTCGACAGCCTTGATGACGCGCGCCAGCTCGCGACGCGTATTGCGCACGTCTTCGAGTTGCTCCTCGAGGAAACGATGCCGTTCCTGCAGTTCGTTGAACTCCTCGAGCGCCAGAGGATTGATCGGGCCGAGTAGGCGCAACTCTCGTTCGAGGTCGCGAACACGAGCTGCCGCAGTGACTCCCTCGGGCAATTCCGGCAGCTCGGCCACCTCGGCCGCTGCGGGTTCGAGGTCGAGTTCTCGTCGCAATGACTCGACCGCCGCCTCGAGACGCATACGCGCCTCGGCTTCCTCGATGTCCACTCGACGCGCCCGCTCGCGGGTTTCGTCGAGTTGGCGTTCTGCGAGGGTCCGCGCTCTGCGAAGTTCGTCGAGCCGGCTGACCAGCGCGCGTACCTCGTCGCTCTGACGACGACGCTGATCGTGCAGCTCGGCCAGCCTGAACTCAATGGCATGACGATGACGATCGACCAGATCGGCGAGCCGTGCGACAGCGACCAGACTGCGCTCGATGTCCTCGCGGC
>JAYVVU010000016.1:0-13492 GCA_043786755.1 Actinomycetota bacterium | reverse complement strand
CTCGAAGAGCGACACGATCTCGCTCGCCATCACTGGTTCGTGAGAAAAGCTTGTGCTCATCGCGGTCCTGATGGTGCTGGGCGACTCGGTGATCGATCGGCCATCTGCAGCCCTCCGGAAAGCGAGTGCTTCCGGGATGTCTCCCCGGTGAAGCGAGACGAAAGCGGGCGGAGGGGGGCTTGCATCGTGCTCGCCGGAAAGCTGCAGATGGCCGGTCGTTGATTTGATCTGGTTGTGGATCTGGTTCTGCTGTTTCGAAGTTGTGCTGCCTCTTCCTCGCTTTCTGTTGTGGGTTGCCGTTGAACTACTGGTGAACTCACTCGAGCGCCGCGTCGGGGCCAGCTAGGCCGCCGGTGCCAGCGCCGTCGACTCGTGCGTGGCGCTCGGGCGCCCAGATCTCAAGGCGGTCGACACGACCGGTCACGATCACCGGATGGCCGACGCTGACTTCTGCGTAGTTACGCAACTCGTCTTCGACGGTGACCCGGCCCTGCTTGTCGAGCTGTGCGTACTTGGCTGAGGAGGCGATCGCGCGCAGTTGGTTAAGGGGTACCGTGCCGGCATCAACGCGGGCACTCATCGCCGTCAGCTCGGCTTCGAAGACAGCGGCGGGCACCACAGTGACGCACTTGTCGTGGCCCTTGGCGAGATAGCAGTTGTCGCCGAGGTGATCGCGAAAGATCGCGGGCAGCGCCAGCCGACCCTTGTCGTCGAGTTGGCGTTCAAACGCCCCTACGAACAACACGTCGCGTCACCACCTCTCCACTGCTCGGCGCCTGCCTCGGGGACCTCAATAACGGACGGCGCAAGTCCGAACTTCCCCGCCACTCCCCATCCTGCCCCCTAAATCCCCTATTGTCAACCACAAAGCCCCTATTTCCCAACCTCCTTCACGTCGCGCGCCCTCTTCTTGCTCGGAACGTGATGAAGTAGGCGGCGCAAGCGGGCGATACCACTGTCAACGACAGATCAGACAACGACTGCCAATCCGACGAATCCGCCAAGGAGCAACAGCGTGGCCATACCGCCCGATGACCTCGCACATCTATTGCGACGAACAGAGTTCGTTGCTCGCCCGGACCGCGTAGCCGCGCTCTCCGCTTTAGATCTGCCAGCCGTAGTCGACGACATCCTCAACGTGGACTCGGCCGCGACGACGCCGAGCACACTCACCACCTATAACCCCGACGGTTGGCAGCAGTACGTCGATGCTGGCGACTGGTGGATCAATCAGATGGTCACCCGGCCGAAGGCGTTCCTCGAGAAGATGGTGCTCTTCTGGCACGGCCACTTCGTCAGCGCCTGGTGGGACGTCGAGCACGGCTCGCACCTGATGCGCCAACTGCAGACCTACCGCGCCAACGCGCTCGGAAATATGGTCACGCTCACGCAGGCGATGGCGATCGAGCCCGCGATGTTGGTGTACCTCTCCAACGCGGACAACGTGAAGGCGGCACCGAACGAGAACTTCGCGCGCGAGATGATGGAACTGTTCCTGCTCGGCGCCAACAACGGCTACACGCAGACCGATGTGCAGGCCGTAGCCCGCGCCTGGACGGGTTACAACGCACCATGGAACGACAACCCGAACATCAGCCGCGAGTTCCTCTTTCGGTCGAATAAGCACGACTACAACGTGCAGTCGGTGTTCGGTCTGCCGAACCGACCACTTGGCTCGGGCTGGACTGGCCCGGAAGTCATCAACGAGATCTTGACCGGCTCACTCAAGCTGCAGTCGGCGAAGTACATCGCCGGCAAGTTGTGGGCGTTCCTCGCCCACCCGACACCACCGGCCGGTGTTGTTGATGCCGTAGTCGCAGCGAGCGGATTCGCCGACAACCGCGACATCAAGAACCTGGTACGCGTGATCCTCAACCGCGCAGAGTTCTACCTGCCAGCAGCCAAGCAGGGCCTGGTTCGTTCACCGATCGAGTTCTTCGCCGCACTCTGCTACTACTGCAAACCAATCACGGCTGACGACCTCGGTCTTGCATGGCAGTCCGAGACGACCGGGCAACAGATGTTCAGCCCGCCGAACGTGTCCGGCTGGAAGCCGAACTCGTATTGGCTGCACACCAGCGGCATGAGCGGACGCGCCAACATCGCGCAGTACGCCGTTTGGTGGCTGACGCAGGCTGGTCGCCCATTCGACGACGACACAGTGATCTCCGGCAAGACAACGTCGGCGGCCGTTGACTACGTGGCTGCCTTCTTTGGTCTCTCACTCTCAACCGTGACCCGCGACGCGATCATCGCGACCCATCAGGCCGATCGCAACTCGCACAACTACTGGAGCTGGTACACGATCGGCAACCTGTTGATGATGGTCATCATGTCCCCCGAAATGCACATGGCGTGAGGAGCTTCAACATGCCTGACCGTTACCTCAACGACCCGCGCCAGACCCCGAACGCCAATCCGCACGAGAGCGCTGCGGCCGCCCGGCGAATGCTTTCGCGTCCCCTCGTCGATACGCCAAACGATCGCGGCCCAAACGGCTGGACACGACGTGGTTTTCTGCAAGCAGTCGGCATGGGCGCGTTCGCTGGCATGGCTTTCGACGGTTTCTCCGATGTGCTCGGCTTCGACGTCCCCGACGCGTGGGCCGCAACTCCGATCGGCGCGACCGAAGGCGTTCTGGTCAACATCGTGCTCTTCGGCGGCAACGACGGATTGAACACCGTTGTGCCCTACACCAACGGTCTCTACTACGACCACCGTGGCGCAATCGCCATTCAACCTGGCGCAGTACTCGCGCTCGACGGAACGTTCGGCCTACATCCGAACCTTCCTTATCTAAAGGCGTTGTGGGATGTCGGCTGGGTCGGCATTGTGCACGGCGTCGGCTATCCGAATCCAGACCTCTCGCACTTCACCTCGATGGCCACGTGGATGAACGGCCGCTTCGGTGGTGGTGCACCTTCGTCGGGTTGGGTTGGCCGCTGGCTCGATGGGCAACCCGCGCTCTCAGCCGAGATGTCTGTTGCCACCATTGGTTGGTCGGTGCCATTGCACTTGCAGGGTGTCGCGCGCCGTGGCCTTGGCATTCCTCCGAACGGCGACCTGTTCGGCGCGGGAACAGCGTCGTACGAGCAACGCATGTACAGCGGCATGAAGAACTACTCGGCATCATCTGCCGGGCGCGGCCAGTGGCACGACATGTACGCCAGCGTGTTGAAGACACAACTGAACGTCGCCACCGAGGTCTCGCCGATCTTCGCTCCCTCGCCAACGGGTGCCGAGTTCGTACAGAAGATGACGATCGCGGCGCGGTTGATCAACGCCAACCTCGGGTTCCGCATCGTCGACCTCGGTCTCGACAGCTTCGACACGCACGACGGACAACCTGGCGATCAGGGCGATCTACTCGCCGATCTCGACGCGGGCCTCGCCGCGTTCTACGGAACACTCGAGCCTTACTGGCGCAATCGCGTCACTCTGCAAACCATGTCGGAGTTCGGCCGCACGGTGTACGGCAACGAGTCGCAGGGCACCGACCACGGTACTGCCAGCGTGCAGTTCGTGATCGGCCAGTTAGTCAAGGGTGGCCACTACGGATCAGCGCCGTCACTCGCACTCGCGAATCCGTGGGACCGCTTGGCGCATACCGTCGACTTCCGCAACGTCTTTGGAACTGTGCTCGATGGTTGGCTGGGCGGCGGTGCATCGACGATCCTCAATGGCTCCTACGAGAACCTGGGCTTTTTCCACAGCGCCCCCGGTTCAGCGCCGCCAAGCAGCGCACTGCCGCCAATCATTGGTGCGCCATCAATCCCGACCGAGTTCGTTTCGTTGCCGCCCGTTCGCTTGTTCGACACGCGCGACGGAACGGGTGGTCGCCTCGGCGCACTCGGTGCTGGCGAGACGTGGACGTTCACGGTCGCTAACAAGGTCGGTGTTCCGAGCAGCGCAGTTGCTGTCGCCATCAACCTGACGGGTGCCACTGCCACCCAACCGACGTACGTCACTGCATGGCCCGGCGGGTTGGCACGACCGACCACGTCCAACATCAACCTCGCACCGGGCATGGCCGTTCCGAACTTGGCGATCATTCGCCTCGGTTCCGCTGGCGACGTCAACTTCTACAACCCGAGCGGTTCGGTGCATCTACTCGCCGATGTCGTCGGCTACTTCCGCGACGGAACCTCCATGGGTCTTGAGGCGCTTGTTCCAACGCGACTGCTCGACACGCGCGGCAATACCGGCGGCCACCCCGGCAAGATCGGCGCTGGTCAAAGCATCGATCTTCAGGTCGCGGGCGTCGGCGGCGTATCAGCCACACCCGACTCGGTGGCGCTGAACGTAACCGCTACTGGCCCGACGGCCGTGAGCTATCTCACGCTGTGGCCGTCGGGCGTGGCGCGACCGAACGCGTCGAGCGTCAACATGGTTGCCGGACAGACAGTGCCCAACATGGTGCTCTGCAAAGTCGGCACCAACGGAAAGGTCAGCATCTACAACTCGGCGGGCGCGACCGACGTCATCGTCGATGTCCTCGGCTGCTTCAACACCGCCGCGACTGGCCGCTATGTAGCTCTCACTCCGACACGTGTGCTCGATACGCGCTCGGGGCTTCGTGCGCCGCCCGCCAAAGTTGGTCAAACACCGCTACAGGTGGCGTTGCTCGGAGCAGGCGAGGTTCCATCCGACGGTGTGAGCGGCGTCATGCTGAACGTCACGGCCGTCGCACCGACAGCGGGCACCTACGTCACGGTCTATCCCGGTGGCAGCACGCGACCGACGTCGTCGAACCTAAACCTGGCTGCCGGTCAGGTGCTTGCCAACATGGTGCTCGCCCGCCTCGGGCCTGACGGAACGGTGATGCTCTACAACGACGCAGGCGTCGTCGACCTGATTGCCGACGTAGTCGGTTACTTCACCGACTAGATCGCCGACTAGTTCAAGGCAGGCTGCGTAGCAGCGCGTCGCGGATCGCATCGGTCGTTGCGGCAACAGTCACCACGCTCGTCGCCAGGTCAACGACACGCGGACGCGGTGGCGCGACCAGCGCGGCCACTAACTCCGGTCGCCAACGCAGATGGCACAGCGATTGGAAACGCGCCGCTGCGCGAGTTCGCCGTTGCGACACTCCAACAATCTTGCGCGCGCCGCTTACAATCTCGCCAGAACCAATGCCGGCGAAACATACCTGCTTCGCCCAGCGCACATCGCCGCCACCGGCAGTCGTGCTCACATACATGGTGTTGGCATCGCCGGCGATCGCTAGTTCGCCAAGCGCGCGCTGCCACAGCTCGCCCACCCACTCCATCGCATGGCCGACGTCGTCGGCCCATAACGCATCGCGCGCAGGGATGACGAGATCGAGCCAGACGAACTCGCCAGGCACGAGCAGCACAGCTCCCCCGCCACTGCGTCGTTTGACCACGTCGATACCAAGCGCATCGGCCACACGACGGTCGACATCGGATGCTCGTTGTGCCGAACCGAGCACCAAGGTTGTCGTGTCCACGCTGTGAAACGTTGCACTGCGCATCGGCGTCGGATCTGCTGCGTGAAATTCGCCCGCGTCGCCGACCGTCTCGTGAACTAACCAGTCGCGCACGGCCCAGTCGTGCACTACGCGTCAGCTGGCGCGTGCGAGGAACGGCAGCCACGCCTCGGGAACCCGGGCGACAGCAGCGCTGATCCACGCGTGCTCGCGCGGTGCGCACGGCGGGCGAGTCAGCTTCATCCCCGCCTCGGCTGGCGTACGGTCGCGCTTACGTAGGTTGCACGGCCGACATGCGGCGGCGACGTTTTCCCAAGTGTGTTGCCCGCCGCGTGAGCGGGGCACGATGTGATCGAGCGAATCGGCGTGTCCGCCGCAGTACTGGCAACGCGAGTCGTCGCGCGCGAACAGCGCACGACGCGACATCGCGGTGCACCGCGCGTACGGCACCTTCACTACGTAGCGCAGGCGCACAACCGAAGGGCTGGCGATGCTCATGCTTGCGGAATGGACGACGTGGCCGTCACCAGCGATCAGATCGGCCTTGTCGGCGAGGACTAGGCACACAGCCCGGAAGGCGGGCACGACGGAGAGCGGCTCGTATGTTGCGTTCAACACGAGTGCGCTTCTCATGGGTCAGAACCTAGCGACCCCGTCGCCGGTACACCGGCGGCATTTGTTCAGTGGGCCGACGCCATCTCACTTGACGCGACCTTGGATGCGGCACCATTCGAGGTAGTTGAGCACATCCTCGGCGATCAGCGGGTGACCGACCTGTCCGTATTGCGTCACCGTCCGGAACCGGAGGTAGTCGCCGCTCGGCACGGGCAGAAACGGTCGTCGTCGCCACCACTGGCTCGGTGTGGTTCTGCGCCATTGCTTCAGCGCCGTTGCCCACAGTCGCGGCTGGCGCGCGACTGCTGCACCGACCGCGAGGTTGGCGCGCACATTCACTGCCAGATCAGCGCGGCTCTTTGGGAAGGCCAAGCACCATCTCACCAACAATGTTGCGCTGCACTTGCGAAGAACCGGCGTAGATCGTTCCGGCGCGCGCGTTCAGAAAAGTGCCGACCCAACTGGCAGTGCTGTTCGGTGCGCCAGCGTCGTCGGTGCTGAAGGCGCTGCTCGGTTGACGACCCGTCGGCGTCATCGCTTCGGCGCCGATGATGTCGAGCGCCAACTCAGTGACCTGCTTGTGATACTCGCTCCAATAGAGCTTTGAGATCGCGGCGTCGGGCCCCGGATGGTGCCCGCCGAGAAATTGTGTGAGCACGCGCATTCCGCTGTAGCGCATGATCTGCACCTTCGAGTAGCAATCGGCCAAACGCTGACGAACGCGTGGCTCGTTGGCGACACCGCGTTCCTTTGCCAACAAGAACAAGCGGTCGACCTCTGCTTGGAAGCGAATCGGGTTAACTGCTGCCGCTTCGCCACGCTCGAAGCCGAGCAACGTCATCGCCACAGCCCAACCGTTGTTGATTCCGCCGACGACGTCGCCCTTGGGCGCGATTGCATCGGTGTAGAAAATTTCGTTGAACTCGCTCTCGCCGCTGATCATCTTGATCGGGCGTACCTCAATACCTGGCTGGCGCATGTCGACAAGTAGGAACGAAATGCCCTTGTGCCGCGGCGCATCGGGGTCGGTGCGGGCCAACGTAAAGATGTGATCGGCGAGATGGCCAGCGCTGGTCCAGATCTTTTGGCCATTGAGAATCCATTGATCGCCGTCGAGTTGCGCTTTCAGTCCAAGGTTGGCGAGATCGCTGCCGGCGTTGGGCTCGCTATAACCCTGACACCACGTGTCGGCACCCGAAAGAATGCGTGGCAGATAATGAGCCTTCTGCTCGTCGGTGCCCCAGCGCAACAACGTGTTACCCAGCATCTGAATGCCGAACACGTCGTTGGGGCCGCCGGTCGGCACGCCTGCCTTGGCGAACTCCTCGGCGATGATGACCTGCTCGAGCGCCGACAAACCAGCGCCGCCGTACTCGACCGGCCAACCAGGTGCGAGATAGCCGGCGCCGTACAGCGTCTTGCGCCACGACATCACGAACTCCATGAGTTCTGGGCCTTCGAGTTGCCCGATACCGCCCCACTTGTTCGGCAGCTGCTCGGCGAGAAACGCTTGCACCTTCTCGCGATAGGCCTCGGCTTCGGGGGTATATGTCGGGCGCATGAGGCGACGCTACCGGGTACTAGCCAGCCGACGACGAACGAGCGCGGCTGCACCGACCAATGGTGCAAGTTGGCCCAGGCCCGCGGGAACGACGGTGAAACCCTTGAGGAAACTGAGCTTGGCGCGCTGTTCCAGTTCGGTGTGCAGCGCGGCGAAGAACGGCTCGCCAAAGCCCAATGCGACCGAACCGCCAACGACAGCCATATTGAGGTCGCAGATCGCGCCGAGCGACGTAAGAGCGCGGGCGATGAGGATGCCCGTGCGCTCGACGACACCTTGCGGCGCGCGCTGCGGCGGGCGGCCGGTTTCTTCCTCAATCGCACGACCACTGCAGTACGCCTCGACGCAGCCCTTGCCGCCACACAAACAAGGGCGGCCGTCGGGCTCCACCACGATGTGACCAAAGTGGCCCGCGTTGCCGTGATGGCCATCGAGTAGTCGCCCGCCACTGACGATTCCGCCACCGATACCAGTACCCAATGAAATAGCCGCGAAGTCGGTGACCCCCACCGCGGCACCGCACCATGCTTCCGCGAGCGCGACGGCTTTCGCGTTGTTGTCGACCACGGTTGGCAGTTGCGTCAGCGCCTCCATCTCGGCGCGCAACTCAAAGCCCTCCAGGCTTGGAATGTGCAATGGAGCGACGGTTCCCTCCAGCGGATTCGCCGGCCCACCACACCCTATTCCGCAACCAACCGGCGTTGTCGGTGCCGAGACCTGCACGCGCTTGACCAGTCGGGCGAGAGCGGGCCACACATCACGAGCAGGGGTCGAGATGCGGTCGCGCACCAATACCTCACCCTCTTCACCGACGATGCCCGCCGCCAATTTTGCGGATCCGACGTCGATCGCCAGGTAGCACACGCTCATGCCGGTGACCGTAGTACCACGCCTGGCTACATAGGCGGCAAGCGTCTACCCTTCCAGCCGTGACGGCCACGACCTCAGACTTCGCATCCAAGTCCACGACTCCATCGGTGTCTGGTGCGGCGGGCACACAACCGTCGGCGACCTTCGGACAGCTGTTCGACGCGATCACGGCCAATGTGGCGTCGGTGGTACACGGCAATCGTCAGGCCATCGATCTGGCAGTGATGTGCCTCCTCGCCGAGGGCCATCTGCTGATCGAAGACGTGCCCGGCGTCGGCAAGACCAGCCTTGCCAAGGCGCTCGCCGCGTCGATCGACTGCAGCTGGAAGCGCGTGCAGTTCACCCCTGACCTGCTGCCCACCGACCTGGTCGGTGTCGGAGTGTTCCAGCGGGCGACCGAGTCGTTCGTCTTTCAGCCAGGTCCGCTGTTCGCCAACATCGTTCTCGCCGACGAGATCAACCGCGCCTCGCCAAAGACGCAGTCGGCACTCCTCGAAGCAATGGAAGAGCGTCAGGTCAGCGCCGACGGTGTGAGCCATCAGTTGCCCTCACCGTTCATGGTCGCGGCGACGCAGAACCCAGTCGAGCAGGAAGGCACCTACCGGTTGCCGGAAAGTCAGCTCGACCGATTCTTGATGCGCATTTCGTTGGGCTACCCGGGTCGTCAGGCCGAGCTCGCGATTCTCGATTCGAACGGCGCAGCCGATGCATTGCTCGCGCTGCAACACGTCGTGACTGCTGATGAGGTTTCGCGTATGTGTATGGCGGTACGCACCGTACACATTGCGCCGGTTTTGAAGAGCTACATGATCGACCTTGCCGAGGCCAGCCGCTCACACGCAGGTTTGCTGCTCGGCCTTTCGCCGCGCGCAACGCTGCAACTCGCTCGCGCCACCCGCGCGCACGCTGCTGCTCATGGCCGCGACTACGCGATTCCCGATGATGTGAAGGCCGTCGCCTCACCGGTGTTATCGCACCGCGTGATGCTGCGTCCCGACTCGTCATCGCGGGGTCTCGATGGCGTGATGGCAATAGAGGAGATTCTCGCGAGCGTGCCGGTGCCGGCGGGGCGCTGATGCCCACCCGCCAAGGCTGGTCGACTCTGTTCGGAGGCATCGCCTCGATCGTCCTTGGACGATTGTTCGGACTGATCGAGATGTACGTCGTTGGCTCGGCGCTGCTCGCTGCCTTTGGTCTCAGTCTGCTGATCGTCAATCGCCCGCTTCCGCGTCTGGCGGTCCGTCGAGTTGCACGGCCAGCGACTGTCGGCGTTGGCGAACCAGCGCGCGTCGACATTCAGGTCGCAAACCACTCAAGCGTGCGTTCACCGAAGTTGACCTTGTGGGAGCCGGTCGGCGACAAGGGTGGCGCGCCGATGCAGCTCGCGCCGCTCGGTGCTGGCGAAGCGGTCAGCGCTGCCTATCGCGTTCCGACAAGCCGTCGCGGCATCGTGCGCACGGGTCCATTGCGCGCCGAACGATTCGACCCGCTCGGGTTGGCACGACGTTCGAGTTGGCTCGCTGGCGCGGGCGAAGTACTTGTCGTGCCGCAACAACTGACGCTCGCCTTTCCGACAACCGGCAGCGCCGGTCGCCTGGGCGAGCACTTGCGCATGAAGTCGTACGGCCAGTCAGGCACCGAGTTTCATTCCCAACGCGAGTACATCGCAGGCGACGACTTGCGACGCATCAACTGGAAGAGTTCGGCGCGATCGACAACGCTGATCGTGCGCGAGACCGCGCTGGAAGGAATCCAGCGATGCACCGTCGTGCTCGACACGCTCGCTGATAGCTACGACTTCGACGGTTTCGAACGCGCCGTCATCGCTGCCGCCAGCGTGGTTGCCGCGGCGTCGGCGGCCGGTATCGCTGGCCGACTGGTAGCACCCGGGCTCGATCTGCGCGGCCCCGACGTCGCGCCGCTTTCGCTGCGTTGGCTCGCAACCGTCGAGATTGGCGAAGACATCGTCGACCACACCGCCGCCGGGCGTTCCTCGGGCGATGGCCTCGGCGTGGTCGTCATCGTGACAAGCCATGCCACGTCGCGCGCAGCAGCCACTGCCATGGCGGCCGCCGCACCTGACGAAGTCGTCATCGTGGTTTCCACAATGCTCTCAGCGGCCGGCAGCCGCGGTTTCATGGTCGACGCAACCAGCCTCCCCGAACTGCATCGCAGTTGGGGCAACCTCGTGATGGGGCGATCAGGAGCCCGGACATGAGCGACTCATTCGCGAGCGGCAAGGAGCGCATCGAGCAGGCGCAATTGCCAGCGACATTCTGTCTCATGGCGCTCACCACGGCAACGGCAATCTCGCTGTGTCGCATCTTCGCCGATTGGGAGTACCTGCAGCCGATGCTCGTGGTGGCGATCGGCATGCACGTTGTCGCCACCGCGTTACGACTGCTACGCGCACCGCTGTGGGTAGCCGCACCGGCGATGGTGCTGGCGGGCGTCGAACTGCTCGGCATCGTCTTCTACCGCGACACGCTGAACGGTCCACTTCCAAGCGCGCGCACTCTCGACTTACTGCAAATCGACATCTCGCTCGTGCTCAATCAGTTTCCGACCACGGTCGCACCGGTGCCGAGCCAGGGCAACTACGCGATCGCCGCGACCGCTGCGATTGCCCTCTGCGCAATTCTCTCCGACACGTTCGCGTTTCGTGCGATGGGTCGCCTGGAAGCAGTTGTACCTACCGCAGTGATGTTCATCTTCACTGCCGCACTTGGCACCAACCGGCATCGTGAGGCAGTGGCCGCGTTGTGGATTGGGACTGCCCTCGTTCTGATCGCTGCTCTGCGCGTGCGACACGTCGGCAGTGGTAGTAGCTGGATGGGATCGCGGCGCTGGGGTGTGCTCGCTGCAATGCCCGCGATCCTCGTCACGGTCGGGCTCACCACCGTTGCCGCAGCCGCGTTCGCTCCCCGACTGCCGGGTGCAGGCGAGAAGGCGTTGATCGATACCCGCAACCGCAACGGCAGCGTCACCGAGGTGCTCAGTCCGCTCGTCGACATTCGTGCGCAGATCGTCAACCAAAGCGACGTGGAACTGTTCACGGTCGGGTCGAACGATGGCGGCCATTACTGGCGTCTGATCGGGCTGCCCATCTTCAATGGCTCGCGCTGGGATCCACCCGAGGAAGACCTCGAGCAAATGGGGAACCGCGCCGACGATGTGTTTCTGTCCAGCCCTGTCACCGAGCAGGATTATCAAATTCTGGCGCTCGGTGGACCGATGGTGCCGGCCGCGTACTTGCCGACTTCGGTGTCTGACGACCGCATCTTCTGGGCAGTCGATTCCAACAGCTTGGTTTTCGCCGACGAAGAATTGCAGCCCGGCGATCGCATCGCAGTGCGTTCGATGGTGCCCAAACCGTCCGCAGAGATGTTGCGTGCTGCCACCACCTCCAACGCGCCCAGCACTATCTACACCGAGCTACCGGGCGGCTTCCCAGAGGTAGCAAGCGATGCAGCAGTCTCCGTCACCAACGACGCGACGACCACCTTCGACAAAATGATCGCGTTGCAAAGCTGGTTCCGAAACGAGTTTGACTACAACATCGACGTGCAGCTCGGTAGCAGCAACGATGCGATCGAATCGTTCCTGCGCATCAAGCAAGGGTTCTGCCAGCAGTTCGCGGGAACGTTTGCGGCGATGGCCCGCTCGCTCGGAGTGCCCGCTCGCGTCGCGGTCGGTTTCACCGACGGAACGCTTGGAAGTGACGGTCGCTACCACGTCTACGGACGCAACTACCACGCATGGCCGGAAGTTTGGTTTGACGGAATCGGATGGGTCGCGTTCGAGCCAACACCTGGTCGCGGCAGCGCCGACACCACTGCCTACACCGGCGTCGGGCCCCAGCAAGACACGACCTCGAATGGCGGCGGTGACGGCGCGGGGAATGGTGCTGGCGGCGATCCAGCGTTGACTTCTGTTCCGCTGGTCACCAACGGCATCGAAGACGGGACCGAGCAAGACGGGACAGGCAATCCATCGGCGACGACCATTCCAGTTGGCGGCAGCACCAGCGGTGGTCCATCCGATAACTCAACATCGCCGATTCCGTTCGTCCTGCTCGCGGCGATTGCTTTGTTGTGCGCGTGGATGGTCTTCGCGCCGAGAGTTGTCCGCGCACGCGCCGTGCGGCATTCCCACAACCCTGCCGAACGCGTGATCAGCGCGTGGCATCGCAGTCTTGGTTCGCTGTTGTTGGCGGGCGCACCAAACCCTGGTGGCGCGACTCCGCTCGAATACGCAACGGTTGCCGAACGCTCTACCGGCATCGATCACCACGTGTTGCGCGAAATGGCCACCCACGTCACGCGCGCCGTGTACTCACGCGGCACCATCACTGAGCAGGCTGCGGTGCGTTGCGAAACGTTGAGTCGCGAAGTCAGCAGCGTTTGTCGCAATCGCACACCAACTGCGCTGCGACTGAAAGCACTCGTCGACCCGCGGCTAATGCGCCTGCGGTACTCGGGATAGTTAAGCGAACGGGCTCACTGAGCGGGCTAAATCAGTCGTCGGCGCGGGTTCGCTGCTGCTGGCCGAAGCGACCGCGCACCGATTCCGACAGATGACTGAGCCCGACCTCGCCGATGCGGCGAGCGTGGCGCTCGGCGAACAACGAAGCAACGACGGCACCGATGAAGGCCACGAACGACAGGTACGGGCTCACTGACAGCAACGCAATCGTGAGCACGAGGCAGGCAATGGCGGCGGCGCTGGCGACAGCCAGCATGCGGCGATTGCCGCTGGCGGCACTGTGCAGAGTGCGACCGAAACCAGGGTCGCGTTGGAGCTGCTCTTCGATCTGGTGCAAAATGCGTTGTTCGTCTTCGGAGAGCGGCACTTCTGACTCCAGTCGTGCACTTCACAGGGGTGGACTGAAGTCATCATCGCAGATATCCCCTGTAAGGGCAACGCGGTCACCAGCGGGGCCTTGATCGGGACCCCACTGTTGGGCACCACGGCGTACCAGCCGCAAACCAGCACCT
>JAYVVU010000015.1:0-2513 GCA_043786755.1 Actinomycetota bacterium | reverse complement strand
CAACCGACTTCTCACGCCGTTGATTGGCCGCCCCACCCAACCCGGCCGCCGTTCGCCATCGGCGCGAGTGCTGATCGTGATCAGCGTCTCGGTCATCCCGTAGCGCTCGACGGGCGCGTGGCCCGTCAATGCGCGCAGGGACTCGAACACTGGAACCGGCAACGGTGCACTACCCGAGACGAGCAGTCGCGCGCTTGCCAATTCGCGTGCGGCCGACGGCTCGGCGCACACGCGCGACCACACCGTTGGAACGCCGAAGTACAACGAACCTTGGGCGGCGGCGTAGGAGGCTGGAGTTGGCTTACCGGTGTGAACCAGGCTGCATCCAACTCGCAACGCGCCGAGCACACCAAGCACAAGGCCGTGCACGTGGAACAGCGGCAGACCGTGGACGAGTACGTCGTCGGCCGTCCAGTCCCACGCGTCGGCGAGTCCGTCGATCCCGGCGTTGATCGCCCGTCGCGAAAGCACCACACCCTTCGGCGCGCCCGTCGTGCCCGACGTGTACATGATCAGCGCTGGTGCCGACTCGGGCAGGTCGGGCAGCGCGCTCGCCGCGTTACCTAGTGCAGACAAGGCAACTGCTCCCGAGTCGCGAAGAATGTGGTTGCGCTCCACGGGTCCCGCATCGGGCGGTATCGGAACCACCGGAACACCAGCGGCCATTCCGGCCATCACTGCCACGACGGTGTCCAGCGTCGGCGTCGCGTCGATCGCCACCGGCCCGCTACCAATTAACCGCGTTGCAAGCGCATGAGCTCGATCGTCCAGTTCCTCACGCGAGACCGATTCACCCGCGACGGAGATTGCCGTTGAACTACGCGTCACGGCCGCAGTTCGTTGATCGTGCGATCGAGTCGCTTCAGGAAGTCGTCCATCGCCTTCGTCAGTCGTTGACGATCGCCAGTGGCAAAGAGGTCCATCACCAACCCGGTGAACGTCGCCTTCCAACGAGGCTTCTGCCGCGGCGCGTCCACGTGGCATTCCTTCGCGCTCGAGGCGCTGCTCGACGTCGTGGCGCCACACGCCGATCTGGTCGGCGCGCACATCGCCCGCCAGGCCGGTGACACTCGCATCGAGCGTCGCCGCTTCGTAATTCAGTCGTACTAGTGCCAGATTCGCGGCTGACGCGTTCATCCACTTCCACCACCGGCGGTACAACTCGACCTGAGTGATGCGCGGTGTGCGCGCCAACCAACCTTCTTGCACTGCCAGCTGTTGTTCGATGCCCCGCGCCACGGCCGCCGTCAGCAGTTCTTCCTTAGATCCAAAGTGATGGACCAGGCGATTGATGCTGACGTCGAGCGTCGCAGCCATCGGCCGCAAGGTTGCTTGCGCTAGGCCGTTTTGAGCGAGGTACTGAACGATGCGATCGAGCAGTTCTTGACGACGCTCGAGATCGGGAGTCCTCGCCACAGCCGCACGCTAACTGCTGGCTAGTAAGCGGGTGCAACGACCGTCACACCAGCCTCGATTACTTGATGAATCAAGGGAACGCCAGGTCGGTAAATGAGGTGGGTGTACGAGGGGGCGTCCAGGATCACTAGGTCTGCCCGCTTGCCGCGCGCGATCACACCAACGTCGTTGCGTTGCAACGCACGTGCGCCACCGATCGTCGCCGCTTGCAGCGCTTCGTCGGCGGTCATGCGCAGGTCGCGTACCGCAAGCGCGATGCAGAACGACATCGAGGTCGTGTAGCTGCTACCCGGATTGCAGTTGGTGGCGAGCGCAACTTTCACGCCGGCATCGATCGCACGGCGCGCGTTCGGGTAAGGCTGACGCGTGCTGAAGTCGGCAGCTGGCAAGAAGGTCGCGACCGTTTCGCTGGCGGCCAGCGCGGCAAGGTCGGAGTCGGTCATGTACGTGCAGTGGTCGGCGGATGCACAACCCATCTCGACCGCTAGTTGTACGCCTGGGCCGGGGCCGAGTTGGTTCGCGTGCAGGCGTGCCCCCAACCCAACAGCCTGACCGGCGGCCAACACTGCACGGCACTGGTCGGCGTCGAACGCGCCGACCTCGCAGAAAGCGTCGATCCAGCGTGAGTGCGGTGCAGCCGCGAGAAGCATGTCGCTGCACACATGGTCGATGTAGTCGTCCGTACGGTTACCGAACTCGGGCGGCACAACGTGTGCACCGAGAAACGTGGTGTCGTTGCTGAAGTGCTCTGCGACCTGAAGGCAACGAGTTTCGTTGGCGGCATCGAGTCCATACCCGGACTTGATCTCGACGGTGGTGATGCCCGCACGACGCGCTTCCTCGCGGCGACCGTTGGTCAGACTCGCCAGCTCCGATGTGGAAGCGACACGCGTCGCGGCGACCGTCGTTTGGATACCACCCGCGGAATACGGGGCGCCCGCCATGCGCGCCGCGAACTCATCCCCGCGCTCACCGGCGAACACGAGGTGCGTGTGGCTGTCGACGAAGCCGGGAATCACACACATGCCATCGGCGTCAATTCGGTCGTCGGCCTCCTGGCCCGCCGCGCCGACCGAAACGATCATTCCCCTGTCGAA
>JAYVVU010000014.1:0-5913 GCA_043786755.1 Actinomycetota bacterium | reverse complement strand
ATCGAGGCTGCGTTCTGCAGCGCCGAGCGAGTCACCTTGGCAGCGTCGATGACGCCGAGCTTGACGAGATCCTCGTACACGCCGGTTGCAGCGTTGAGTCCCTCGTTGCCCTTCATGCCCTTCACCTTCTCGACGACGACGCCACCTTCCATGCCAGCGTTCTCGGCGATCTGCTTCAGCGGCGCCTCGAGTGCCTTGGCTACCAGGCGAGCACCAGTTGCTTCGTCGCCCTTGAGCTTGTCGGCAACTGCGAGCACTGCTGCCTGCGCACGAATCAACGCAACGCCACCGCCGGGCACGACGCCCTCTTCGATGGCAGCCTTGGTGGTGCTGACCGCGTCTTCGATGCGGTGCTTCTTCTCCTTGAGCTCGACCTCAGTGGCCGCGCCGACCTTCAACACGGCAACGCCACCCGACAACTTGGCGAGGCGCTCTTGCAGCTTCTCGCGGTCGTAGTCGGAATCGGTGTTGTCGATCTCGGTCTTGATCTGATTGATGCGACCCTTGATGTCGTCTTCGCTGCCAGCACCTTCGACGATGGTGGTCTCGTCCTTGGTGATGATGATCTTCTTGGCCGAGCCGAGCAGATCGAGCGTCGTGTTCTCGAGCTTCAAGCCGACTTCTTCGCTGATGACCTGGCCACCGGTGAGGATGGCGATGTCTTGCAGCATGGCCTTGCGACGCTCGCCGAAGCCAGGAGCCTTGACGGCTGCCGACTTGAACGTGCCACGAATCTTGTTGACGACGAGTGTGGCGAGTGCTTCGCCCTCGATGTCTTCAGCGACGATGACCAACGGGCGACCGCTCTGCATCACCTTTTCCAGCACGGGCAGCATGTCGCGCACCGAACCGATCTTGGATGAAACGAGCAGCACGTACGGATCGTCGAGCGACGCTTCCATGCGATCCATGTCGGTTGCGAAGTACGGCGAGATGTAGCCCTTGTCGAAACGCATGCCCTCGACGAGATCCATCTCCATACCGAAGGTCTGGCTCTCTTCGACGGTGATGACGCCGTCCTTGCCGACCTTGTCGATGGCTTCGGAAATCATCTGGCCGATTTCGGTGTCGGCTGCCGAGATCGATGCGACTTGCGCGATCTGATCCTTCGAGTCGACTTCCTTGGCGAGTGCCTTAATGCTCGCGACGGCAGCTTCAACTGCATCTTCGATGCCCTTCTTCAAGGTCATCGGGTTCGCACCAGCGGCCACGTTGCGCAGGCCCTCACGGACCATTGCCCATGCCAACACGGTGGCGGTGGTGGTGCCGTCACCGGCGACGTCGTCAGTCTTCTTGGCGACTTCCTTGACCAGCTCGGCGCCGATGCGCTCGTACGGGTCTTCCAATTCGATTTCCTTGGCGATGGACACGCCGTCGTTGGTGATGGTGGGGGCGCCCCACTTCTTCTCCAGCACGACGTTGCGGCCCTTTGGCCCAAGCGTGACGCGCACGGCGTCGGCGAGCTTGTTCATGCCGGCTTCAAGCGCACGGCGGGCTGTTTCGTCAAAAGCGATCTGCTTTGCCATTGTTATTTCCTCCAGGTGGCGAGCGCTATCACTCGCGGTATGAGACCGCTAGCACTCTAAGGCCCTGACTGCTAATGCGGCAACCCGTACCCGCCGAACGGGCGGCTATATGCCGTCCGCCATAGGGTTTGCGCCTGTGGACGTTGTGGTGGTGGGTGGCGGAGTCTCAGGGCTTGGCGCAGCGCTGGTTTTGGCGCGCCGGGGGCATTCGATCACTGTCGTCGAGCGCGACGACACGCCGATGCCTGCCAGCGCCGATGAGGCGTTCGATTGGGATCGTCGCGGCGCACCGCAAGTCCGCCACAGCCATGCGTTCCTCGCTCGCTTGGTCGGCATGCTGCGTCGGGATCATCCCGATGTGTACGCCGAGTTGTTGCGCGAAGGCGCGACCGAGATGCGGTTCGGCGATGACGTGCCACCACTGATCACCAACTTCGAACCACAGGCCGACGATTCGGAGCTCGTGATGCTGGCGTGCCGTCGCACGACCTTCGAGTGGGTGCTGCGCCGGGCTGCGATTGCTGAGGGCGCGGTCACGTTTCGCACCGGTGTCGGTGTCACCGGTTTGCTCGCAGATCGCAGTGGAGCGACGCCCGACGTGAAGGGTGTTCGGCTCGCTGACGGCAGCGAGATCGCCGCCGACTTCACGGTCGTCGCGGCTGGGCGGCGCAGTGCGTTGAGTGGCTGGCTGAACGAGATCGGCGTTGCTGCGGTGCCGGAAGTCGTTGATGAAACTGGCATCGTCTACCTGAGTCGCTTCTATCGCTTGCGCGAGGGCTCGTCGCGTCCACCGGGTGGACCCATCGGCGGCGACCTCGGTTACATGAAGTACGGCGTCTTCGCTGGCGACAACCGCACCTTCAGCGTCACGCTCGCGACACCGACGGCCGACGAAGAGCTGCGCAAGTTGGTGATGGCGCCAGCGATGTTCGATGCGTGTGCGCAACAGTTGGTCGCAACGCAGCCGTGGCTCGATGGCCGTGCAACGGCGATCAGTGACGAGGTGTACCTGATGGCTGGGCTGATCAATCGCTGGCGACAACACGTCATCGACGGGGTGCCGGTCGCGACTGGTGTTGCCGCAGTCGGCGACGCGGTGCTGTGCACCAATCCGCTCTACGGGCGCGGTTGCTGCACGGGTTTCTGGAGTGCGACGTTGCTTGCCGACGCAATGGCGACGCACGCCGCGGACCCAATTGCCTTGCAAGTCGCGTACGACGCCGCGCTACGCGATGAGATCCTGCCTTGGTACAAGTCGAGCGTCGATCAAGACATCGAATCGCAGCGCGTCGCAAACGCGTTACTCGCCGGTGAAGACCCCGACGGCGACCCGAACGACCCGCGCGCGTTCATCCGCAGCGTTTTGCGCGACGGCCTGATGCCAGCGATGCGTCGCGACGCTGTTGTGTTGCGCGCGTTCTTCCGCACGTTCAACTTGATGTGCGCGCCGGACGCGATGGTGAAAGACGCCGACGTCTTCGGCCGCGTGCTGGCCGTGTGGCAAGACCGCGCCAATCGCGACCCAGAACCGCTGTTAGGCCCAGCCACCCGCGCCGACTTGATGGCAGCGCTGCGCTAGGCCGGTTTGTGTCGCGGCCCCACCTCGGTGTGATCCGGTCAGCGACGCGACACAAACGGGGTTTTGGCTAGTCGACGGTGTCCTTGACGGCGTCGACTGCTTCGTCGGCGATCTTGTCGAGGGCATCGCGGACATTGTCCATACCCGGCACTCTGTTGAGCATCGTGTCTTCCAGGCGAGTGTCGTCGAGGATCAGCCACAGGATGACGCCAACAACGGCACCGATCAGCGGGAACACAATGAACGCCCACAGTTGCTGCAGCGCTTCGAAGTCGGAATCGGCGAACAGCGCAGTGCCGATACTGCGTGCCGGGTTCACCGACGTGTTGTCGACAGGAATCGAAATCAGGTGGATGAGCGTCAGCGTCAGGCCGGCGACCAATCCGCCCATGCCGGGTGCGAACTTACGAGTCGTGGTGAACAACACGACCATCACCAAGATGGCGGTGAGGACGACCTCCACAACGATGGCCGAACCGAGGCCGTAGTAATCGCCCGACCACAAGTTGGCCGCGAATTGTCCACGCGGCAGGTCTTTGCCGCTTTGGATGCCGTAGATGATGGCGCAGCCGCCGACCGCGCCGAACAGCTGGCCGATCCACGCGAACACCGCGTGTGTGCCGTCGATCTTGCGCGCCAGCAACATGCCGAGCGTGACGGCCGGGTTGATGTGGCAACCGCTGATCGGGCCGATGACGTAGGCCATGATCAACAGCGAAAGGCCGAAGCCGAGTGCGATGGTCAGCACGCCACCGCCGGTGATGATGGCGACACCCGGGCCGCCGAGCATCAGCACCGCGGTGCCGACTAACTCTGCGGCCAGGATGCGTCCG
Organism: Actinomycetota bacterium; assembly: GCA_043786755.1. Lineage (GTDB taxonomy): Bacteria > Actinomycetota > Acidimicrobiia > Acidimicrobiales > Ilumatobacteraceae > UBA668. The sequence continues at coordinate 1,975 of JAYVVU010000014.1, read as the reverse complement.
TTGTTCTGAGTCTCCATAGCGCAACCCTATGCCGTAGCGGTACCGTCGTTATCCATGTCGTCCAAGACAAGGGCCGCCCGCAGTCGCAGCGAGAGCATCCTGGTCACCACCGCGCACGATGGCCAGCTTTCTCGCCGACCCGATGAACTGATTGTCGAAGAGCCGATGACGGTGCAACTCGACGGCGTGACCGTCAGCACCACGATGCGTACCCCCGGCCACGACTTCGAATTGGCGGTTGGATTCCTCCACACGGAAGGCTTGCTCGCAGGCATGCCGGTGAGCGGGGTGCGTTATTGCGCTGCAACCGGTTCGGCGATGGGCAGCGAGTTCAACGTCGTCAGTGTCGACACCGCCGGGCGAGCGCCCGCACCGCGTCCGCGTCTCGGCAACACGACGTCGAGTTGTGGGCTGTGCGGCAACGACGCGATCGACGAACTGTGCGATCGCCTCTCGCCGCTGCCGACATCAACACCGATTCCACTCTCCGTCTTGCAGGCAGTGCCGGAGGCCGTGCGCGCCAAGCAAGACCTGTTCGAAGTCACAGGTTCCGTGCACGCGGCTGCTGCGTTCGACGCCGACGGCAACGTGTTGCTCACACGTGAAGACGTCGGTCGCCACAACGCGGTCGACAAGGTGATCGGTCGCATGTTGCTGGACGGGCAATTGCCAGCTAGTGGACTCGGCCTGTTCGTCAGTGGTCGCGCGAGCTTCGAGTTGGTGCAGAAGGCTTGGGCCGCCGGCTGCTCAACACTCGTCGCGGTGAGCGCGCCGACGGCGTTGGCCGTCCACACAGCGCGCCGCGCCGGACTTGTGCTGGCCGGTTTCGTTCGCGTCGATCGCCTGAACATCTACTCGCCTGAACGCCTCGCCTGACGGGCCGTTAGCGTTGCTGCCATGAGCGAACCGATCATCCCCACCGTCGGACGAGCCGTACTTCATCTGTTCTGCAAGCCGACGCCGCTGGTCGACGGCGAAGCCGTAGTCGCGGCAGTGAAATCGGCAGAGGCTGCCGCCGTGCAAGTTGTTTCCGTGTCGGTGCTCGGCCACAAGTGCGATGTCGCCTTCATGGCCATGCACGCCGACTGGCGCGAACTGCGCAAGTTGCAGACCGATCTGCAGCGCGCCGGTCTTGATGTTGTCGACAGTTACGTCAGCCTCACCGAGGTCAGCGACTACGCGGCAGGAATGCCGCAAGAGATGCTCGACGCTCGCCTGTACCCGACGATCCCACCGACGGCGCATCACATGCCGGCGTGGTGCTTCTATCCGATGTCGAAGAAGCGAGTCGCCGACGCCAACTGGTTCACGCTGCCGTTCGACGAACGCAAAGCCCTGATGCACGAACACGGCACCAGTGGTCGCAAATTCGCTGGCCGCATCGTGCAGTACATCACGGCTTCAACTGGCCTCGACGATTACGAATGGGGCGTCACGCTGTTCGGCGCGCACCCCGACGACTTGAAGGACTGCGTGTACACGATGCGGTTCGATCACGCATCGGCGGTCTACGCCGACTTCGGCCCGTTCTACACCGGCATGGTTGTGTCGGTCGAAGAACTCGCCGCCCAGTTGTAGGTAGCAGCCGTGACTAGTCGCCGACGGTGACAATGCCGACGGCCACGTCGCGGCCGTCGATGTCGAAAGTGAAGCGCTCAAAGAACGCGGTTACCACTTCACCGTCCTGCCCGATGGTGAGATCACGACCCGGCCCCGAGTAATCGATCTGCCGACCCGCTCGCAACGACTCTGAACAGGCGGCGAAGTTCGTGCACGGCGTGCCCTGGTCGGTGACGACTGCGATCTGACGCGCGATCGCCGCTGGCTGGTCGCTCCCGGCCGAGAGCGCCGCAATCGCTATCGCGTTGAGACAGTCGTAACCGTTCTGCGCGTACAGCCCAGTCGCATTGGGGTTAATGGTGTGCAGCGACTCCATGAAGGCATCCGATGTCGGGTAGGCGAGTGGCGAGACACC
>JAYVVU010000013.1:0-2525 GCA_043786755.1 Actinomycetota bacterium | reverse complement strand
TGAGCCCGAAGCCGGTGCGAAGCGCCGGCGCGGCACGCACGCCGCGACCAATCGTTTCGACGGCGGTCCAACGGCTGATCGGCTCGCTCATGACTGCGACTCCGATTCCATCTCGGCGCGATCGTGTTCGAAGGCTTCGATCAGATTTCGATAGGCGACGACATCTCGCATCAGTTCTTCGTGGCGACCGTGAGCGACGACCCTGCCGTCTTCGAGGAACAGCACGTCGTCAGCAAGCGCAATAGTGGACGGGCGACTGGCGACGGCGACGACAGTGGTGTCGTGCAGCCCGGCACGCAGGTTGGCCAGCACCTTGGCCTCGGTGGTCGGATCGAGCGAGGAGGTCGTGTCGTCGAGCAGCAGCACGCCTGGCTCGCACACCAACGCACGCGCAAGGGCGAGTCGTTGGCGTTGCCCGCCGGATAGGCCGACCCCGCGCTCACCGATTTCGGTTTCGAGACCGTTGGGCAGATCGCGCAAAAAGCCAGCTTCGGCGACGCTGAGAGCGGCGTTGATCGCTGCCTCGTCGACGGTCGCGCCAAGTGTGATGTTGTCGCGTACGGAACCGGCGAGCAGGAACGGTTCCTGGAACACCAGTCGTGTTCCTTTGACGGGAACGCTGACCGTGCCGGACGTGGCTTCGATCAGCCCGGCGATGACATGCAACAACGTTGTCTTGCCAGCACCGGTTGCACCAACCACCGCGACCGTGCGACCGGCTTCGATCGTTGCGTTCACACCGCGTAATACTTCGCGCTCGCCATCGTGGCTGAAGTGCAGGTCTTCCAACTTCACAACGCCGGTGTCGTTGTGCTGCAGCAGTCGTGCTGGGTCTTCGATGAGCGGTTGGTTGAGCAAGTCTTGAATTCGGTTCCAGCCAGCCATCGAGTGCGGCACTTCCGAGAGCGCGAAGCCAATGAGGCGCAGCGGAAAGACCAGCAGCGTGAACAGGTAGATGAAGCTGGTCAGCTCGCCGATCGTCATATCGCCGCTGCGCACGCGGTAGGCGCCGCCGACGAGCAAGCATGCGTTCACGACGGTGGGTATGCCGTCGAGCAGTGACTCGAACGTGCTGCGCAATCTGACCGCGCCAAGCCGCGCTTCGCGCAGGCGGCGGGCGATCTGTGCGAGGCGTTCGGTCTCGCGACCTTCGGCACCGAACGACTTCACGACCGCGACACCGTCGAAGCTTTCGTGCACGGCGGCGCTGAGATTGCCGAGTTCGTCTTGCGCAGTGTCGAAGAACTGCTCGACGCGACGCTGATAGTTGATGTTGAGCGCGATCAGTGCCGGGAACACGGCGACCGCCGCAATACCGAGTGGAAAGTCAGTGAGCACCAACCAGGTGCTGGAGAGGAACACCATCACGACCACACCGGTCGCGAACGGCAACGGGCTGAGAATCGCAGTTGCCGCTTCCGCGTCGACACCAGCGCGGGTGATCAAGTCGCCGGTCGTCTGTTGCCGATGCCACGGAACTGGTTGTTGCGCGAGCCGTTGCACGACCTGCCCAGTCAGCCGTTCGGTCACACGCCATGCGGTGCGACCGGCCCACGTTCGACGGACGATGACCGCTGCCGCGCGCAAGAAGCCGACCAACACGAGCGCGCCGAGCACGACCACGACCCGCGTCTTGGACACAGAACCGTTGTTGAAGCGCGGTGCGATCAGATCGTCGGTGATAAGGCGCACGATGGCCGCTGACCCAACGGTGCAAGCGGCGAACACGGCCGCGGCGCTGACAGCCGTGAAGAACAAGCGCTTGTGGTGCTTTACCAGGGCGCGCACCAGCCGGAACGCAACGCGCAAACGCCCGCGCGGAAGCTCAGGGGTTTTGTCGGCCAATTGTCCTTCTCTCAAACAGCTGTCGTTCTATCAGCGCCGAAAGCCCTCCCCGTCACGAATATGCCTGGTTTGCTTGGGCCGAACCGGCGCTGTCCCCGTAGCCTGCGCTCGTGAACCAGATCGACGCTGCTCTGCTGGCACTACGAGTCGTGTTCGGGTTGTTCCTCGCCTACCACGGCTACAACAAGGTGTTCGGGGGCAATGGTCTGACGGGGACGGCCAGCTGGTTTGGCGGTATCGGCATGCGATGGCCGAAGTGGCAAGCGCGTATCGCGGCTGCCACCGAGATCGGTGCCGGTTTAATGTTCGCCACTGGCCTACTGACGCCTCTCGCGGCCGCAGGAATGATCGGCGTGATGTTGGTCGCGATCATCACGACTCACTGGAAGATCGGCTTCTTCATCTTCCGCAAGGGCGAGGGCTGGGAATATTGCGCGTCGATCGCACTCGTCGCCCTTGCTGTTGCGACGACTGGTGCTGGTCGCTGGTCGCTGGACAACGCATTCGACATCGAGTTCCACGAGTGGTGGGGCTTGGCGATTGCCGCTGGCCTCGGCATCGGCGGCGGGCTGATGCAAGTCGCAATCAGCTACCGACCGGTGAAGCCGTCATGACCGACAACGTGACCTCGAACGACGCCGCGTTGCCGATGGCGCCGAAGCACAACTGGTTCGTGCGCA
>JAYVVU010000012.1:0-5931 GCA_043786755.1 Actinomycetota bacterium | reverse complement strand
GGAGAGAATGGCCCCGACACAGCCCGCGTGCCCGTCATCTTCGACTACAGCCCAACATTGTCTGATGCGGATGCGCTGTTGTACTTGGCGTCGAACCCAACCGTCGAACTACTGGCGGTGACGTTGCCGGGAACCGGCGAAGCGGATTGCGAACCGGGCACGCGTACGACTCGCGCGCTGCTCAAAGTTGCGGACCAAGCGGATGTCCCGGTCGGGTGCGGTAGCAACGATCCGTTGGTCGGCGATCGCGATTGGCCAGACGAGTGGCGCGCTGCCGCGAACGAGCTTGGCGACGGCTTGCTTCCTGACGTCGGCGCGGAAGCTGTAGTCGACGCCGAGCAGCTCCTTGCCGACACTCTGCGTGCGGCGGACGCACCGGTAACGCTGATCGCCGTCGGTCCGCTGACCAACCTCGGAGCGGTTCTCGGGAATCACCCAGAATTGTCGGAGAAGGTTGCGCGCATCGTGATCATGGGTGGCGCGTTGGATGTGCCTGGCAACGTTGAGGACTCGCCCGCTGCAGAGTGGAACATCTATATCGACCCGGAGGCGGCACGTCTAGTGATCGCATCAGGCGTTGCTGTCACGTTCGTCGCCCTGGACGCGACGAACTATCTGGCGTGGAACGACCGTCTGATGGCACGTATCGATGCGGTCGATACCGACGCTGCCGAAACCGTGCATGCGCTGGCGACTGCGCGTCCGTCTCTAGACGGCTTCTATCTCTGGGATGAACTGGCGGCAATGACGGCGGTGAATCCATCGTTGGTAACGACGGAAGCGGTGACGATCACTGTCGACGACGACGGTGCGTTGACACGAGACCCTGCGGGATATGCAGTCGAAGTGGCGATCACCGCCGACACGTCGCAGGCGATGAACGAGTTTGTCAAGGGCCTGAATCGGGGCACCGCGGTTCCGACTACCGCACTCACTGCCGCGGAGCTCGATTACGTCGTCGCACTAGGCGGAGCCGATTCGCAGTTCAACATCTCGATCGGGAACGCCTTTCGGGGTGTTGACGAGGGCAACCCAGATCTGCGGGCCACGGCATCGGACCTGTTCAGCGGTTTCCTTGAAGCGGTTGAATCATTCTTGGTTGAGGTGCGCATGATTGCTCCACCCGCAAGTCTCGCAAAGCAACATGCGGAATACATCGACGCACTGACTGTGTTTGCCAACAGTCGAGACGAAGTGATGGCTGCGGTGGCCGCTGCTGAAGGATCAAATCTCGACGAGGTACTTGACAGCGTCCTTGTCGGGTCAGGGATTGACGAACTGTTTGATCGAGCGAACGATGCGTGCCAAGCACTGGTCGCTTACTCGTTCCTGCACGCCGGCCCCCGGCCCTGCTCGCAAGGTTCCTGAAGCTTGCGGCTACTCGCCGCGCAATGAGTCCACCGGGCGCATTCGCGCAACGGACCGCCCGGGTATCAGCGACGCAAGTAGGTGAGCGACAATCAGCCCCGCGAACAGCACGGCGAGCGACAACCATGGAGTAACCGGTTCGGGCACGACTCCGAGTCCCTTGGCGTACGTGCGCCACGCGTATCGACCCGCGACAACACCTATTGGCAGCGCAAGGACGGCGGTGACGACGACCAGCGTCAGCGCCTGCCAAGCGATAATCGCTCGCGCCTGAGCGTCGACCAATCCCAGCGCTCGCAATGTCGCGATGTCACGGCGGCGCGCCCGGGCGCCGGTCGCGATGAGGTGAGCGAGCACCGCCAACGTGGTGAAGCCCATCAGAATTCCCATCCCAGCGGGAATCCAGGCAACGTCGTCGAGGTCGAGAGGGACTAGTTGTGCCGTAGTCGCTCGGGTTCCGTCGGGAAGCATTCCGATGACGAGGCTGGTTTCGTTGAGAAGACCGGATTCGGCGAAGTCGGCGGCGACTGCGGCACGGTCGGCACCGTCGGCGATATCGACGAAAACGCCCTGGGGTTCAATTTTCCGGCTCAGGGGCGCCAATTGGTCGTCGGTCCAGCCCGTGATCACAGCCGCGGTTTCGTTCGGTAGTGCGGCTTCGATTTCGGAGGCAAGTTCGTCGAACTCGCTCTCTGCCAACACCTCGTACAAATGAGTCGGTTCAGCCGAGAGCAATAATTCGATCAGTTCATCGCGTGGCGGCGGCGCGAATATCCGTCGTAGGCCATCCAACGTCAACGACGCACCGCGATCGAGTCGACCATCGAACATCGGGATCACGCCGATTCCGACGAGTTCGAACAACGTCTCGCGACGATCGGGAGTGTCCCTCGAGACGCCGAGTACGTCGTGAAGAAACGCGAACGAATCCTGCGACAGGACCGTGACCTCGTCGCCAACGACGAGCCCGAGTCGGTCAGCGAGCTCGGCGTTGAGAACGATCTCGTCGGCACCTTGTGCCGCGCGACCCACCACTACCACTGAAGTCACCGCTTTCGGACCGGTGTCGAACGCATAGTCGACGACTCTTTCGTCGAGGCTTGTTCCGATCGCGATACCGCTGGGGAAGATCGTTCCCGCTGACGACAAGGCTACGTCGGGGTGCGCGGCAGCGAATTCCGCGAGCGCATCAATGTCGACACCGTCGCCACCGGCAGCGAAGTCCCAGTTCCATCCGACAAGTCGCGGCGTGTCTCGTAAGTGTTGGAGCCCGGCAGCGAAGGTGATGACTCCGGCCACGACGGCGGTCGCGATCACCGCAGCGCCCAATCCGCTGCGCACGGGTACTGGTTGTGGCCCGCTGGCGGGTTCCAGCGCCAGTCTCACACCCCACGAAGGTGTCGTGCCGAGTCGACCATCGCCCACCAGTCGCGACGCCAAGCTTTGGCGAGCGAGCGCGCGTCGTGCGTGTGCACGCGCAGCCATCAGGGAAGGAATGATCGACAGCACCACGACCACGCCAAGTGTCGACGCCACTCCGAGCGCCAAGGTGTGCAGGACGATCGAGTTGGCCGTACCCAGGAGAATTCCCTCGCCGGACCCCGATGGTACGAACGGCAAGCAGGCGAATGCCACCGCCGTGCTCACAGTTCCGGCCGCGATCCCGATCAGTGATCCGTGACTCATACCCAACAGCCACAGCTCGCGTCGTGTTGTTCCAAGCGCGCGCAGTGTCGAGTAATCAGTCCCGAGTAAGCGCAAGTGACGGGCTAACAGTTGGCCAAGCACCGCGGCCGCGGCCAGTGCTCCGAGCCCTGCCAGTAGGCGTAGCGCCGTCACATCCGGCCGCAGGCGATCTTCAATGAGGCGCGCGTGATTTTTCATGTCGATGAAGATCGCCGATCTCACCGCCTCGCCGAGATCGTCGATGTCGGAACCGTCGGCGTACCACATGAGCGTTGGGCCGGATTGTGGTACGACGCCCATCGATGAGCCGAAGTCGGAATCGACCAGTGCGAGCTCGAAATACTCTGCCTGGCCTGGTGGGCGTACGTCGAAGAACCCGACGAAGATGCCAACGACCGAAATCGTCTGAGGTTTGAAATTATCGTTCTCGCCGTCGTGGCACGCACCCGCCACACTCAGTTGGTCCCCCACGTGGACGCCTGCTCGCTGGGCAGTAATCGCGGGAAGCGCAATCTCGTCGGTTGCGCCGGGCTTTGGAAGACGGCCGCTCGAGAGTCGAACTGGCGCCGTCGATGATCGAGCCCAGGTGGCTGGTGCGGCCGACATCTCGCCAGCACCGGTCTCGCACTCATCATCGAATGGTCCCAATAGCACCCCGTCGGCGGTGTACAGAATTGGGTAGACCTCCCGCAGCACAGCAAGATCGGTGACTGCCGGATCCGCTCTTAGGACAGACTCGAACTCGGCGAAGTCTTCTGGGCTGCGACAGTCGACGCAGCCAGCAATGAGGTCGGGAGCATCGATCTCGATGAGGAGTTTGTCGTACGACGATTCGACTCGATCGGCGGTCGTCAGCGCGGCGACTGCGACTCCTGTCGTGATGCCAAACAGCGCTGCGAGCAAGAACGCCGACCGCCATGTTTGGGCAACGCCAGCGCGCATCGCGAGCATCCATGCGGCGCTCGATCGGCGACGATTAGTCACCGCCTCGCCCGCGTGGATCCTCATAGACTTCAGTCAAGTAATTCCCGCTTGTCACAGCAAGGTGGGAGGCAACACGGCCGCAGTAGTGATAGCACCCCCGATTCCGCGCCCCCGGCGTAGAATCGTCCCGTGTCGATCCGGGTCGCGATAGCTGAAGACAACGCGCTCCTGCGCGATGGGCTGGCGCGTCTGATCTCATCGACGGCCGATCTCGAACTTGCCGGCACGTCGGGAAGTTACGACGAACTGCTCGAACTCGTTGCCAAGTGCAATCCCGACGTGGTCGTCACTGACATTCGCATGCCACCGACCGGGACCGATGAGGGCATTCGGGCTGCCGCCGCGCTGCGCGAAAGCCATCCGCACATCGGCGTGATTGTGCTCAGCCAGTATGTGTCGCCGGCGTACGCCCTAGCGCTGCTTGCCCAAGGTTCCGAACGCCGTGGCTACCTCTTGAAGGATCGAGTTGCCGACGTTGACGACCTCGTCGATGCCATCCGGGTCGTGGCGTCCGGCGGTGCGGTGATCGACCCCAAGGTCGTCGAGCAACTGGTCACCTCGTCCAACCGGGCGACAAAGGCACCGATCGACTTTCTGACTCCCCGCGAACGTGAGGTTTTGGGGGAAATGGCGCAGGGTAAGTCGAATGCAGCGATTGCAGCGACCTTGGTGCTTTCCGAACGGGCCGTCGAGAAGCACATCAACTCCATCTTCTCCAAGCTGCACCTCAGCGAGGAACGCGATGTCAACCGCCGGGTGGCGGCCGTCCTGGTGTACCTAACCGATGGTGATGCAGGCCACACCTCGGGTGACGTAGCAGCACGATTCCCAGGCCCTCGCTGAGCTGTCACCATGACGGTGTCATGGAGGTACCCCTAATGGAGCAGGTGGGCGAGTCGGGTAGCGCCGACGCCGCTGTTGTGCGAGTGCTGGTCGTCGACGACCAGGCACCGTTTCGCGCCGCGGCCCGTGCCGTGATCACCCGCGTTCCCAACTTCGAGCTCATCGCCGAGGCAACCTCCGGCGAGGAAGCCGTGGCCATGGTCAACGAACTCGAGCCAGCCGTCGTGTTGATGGACATCAACATGGGCCTGCTCGACGGACTTGAGGCGACCAAGATCATCACCGATTCGCACCCCGACACCATGGTGATCCTCGTCTCGACCTACACGGAAGCCGACATGCCGCCTGCAGCCCGCACTTGTGGAGCAGCGGCGTATGTGAACAAAGACGAGCTCTCACCGCGCGTACTGCGGCGGCTGTGGGAAGCCGGCGGCGATCCTGAGTGGCCAATCCGCTAATTTGCCCACGCCGTCGCTAGTGAAGCGGCAGTTGACCGCGAACGGTCGTTCCGGAACCTGCGGAGCTGACGACCTCAATCGTTCCACCGAACGAGCCCATGCGGTCGCGCATGTTCACGAAGCCGTGGCCACTGCCAGCGTCGCCGCTGATATCGAAGCCCGGACCGTCATCGGTGACTTCCCAGTGCAGGGCCGAGTCTGTTTCCCACACCTTGATCGTGCTTGACGAGCCTTCGCCGGCGTGCTTGCCAGAGTTTTGCATTGCTTCCATGCAGCAGAAGTACACGGCTGCTTCGACTTCTTGTTGATGGCGACCGACCACGATGTCGGTCGTTGTTGGCAGTGCGGCGCGTGCGGCGGCCGCGGGCAACGCCTCAGCGAGACCGCCCGACATCAGCAACGGAGGGAAGATGCCGTGGGCAAGCGCGCGCAGTTCGGCGATCGCTGTTTGTAGATCGCCGCGAATCTCATCGATCATCGCTTCTGCGTCGGCTGGGTCGTCGACGACAGAATCCTTCGCCAAGCGCAGTTTGACGGCGAGCGCGACCAGGTGTTGCTGGGCGCCGTCGTGCAGATTTCGCTCGAGCTTGCG
>JAYVVU010000011.1:0-2529 GCA_043786755.1 Actinomycetota bacterium | reverse complement strand
TGAGCTGCAGTTCGTAACGCAAAGTGACGGCGTTGCGTTGAGTCGTCGGTAGCCGACGGACTGCATCGAGCATGTGGTTGAACCCGAGTTCGTCGTTCTCGTAGTCGACTTGCGACGCGGCGTGAAACGCGCGAGCGAGTCGACGGCGGCGAAGCACGCGCCTGCAGCCGTTCAGGACACTGACCCGAACGTACGCAACCGGATTGTCGACGCTGGCATAGCGCGTGTACAGCTGTGCGAAAGCCTCTTGCACGACTTCTTCGGCCTTCTCCTGGTAGTCGACGAGCGCAGTCGCCATCCGGACCATCGAGTGGTACTCGCGGTGATACAGCGTGTCGAAAGGTGTGGCCGGTTCGTCGGGCGACTCAACGACTTGCACCACCTGGATCATCGGCTCCATCGCATGTTCCATGTGGCTACAAAGAGTCGTGACACTCCGATTTGGTTCCCGTCAGGCGTCGAGAAAACCGTTCGTCAGATCGGCGAGCAGGTCGTCGGGGTCTTCCAGGCCGATCGAGATGCGCAACAGGCCCGGCCCGACACCTTGCTGCGCCGCTTCGGCATCGGTGAGGCTGGCGTGGGTTGTCGTGCGCGGGTGCGACATCAGCGTCTCGGGACCGCCGAGGGACGTGGCGACGTGAACCAGCTTCACGTTGGCGAGCAGGTGCTCGGCGGCAGCGCGTCCGCCGGCGAGGTCGATCGTCAGGACGGTGCCAAAGTGGTCCATCTGCCGCTTGGCCAGATCGTGTTGCTTGTGCGTGTGCAGACCGGGGTAGTGGACGGCAGCGACCGCGGGATGACGCTGCAACGTCTCGGCCATGTAGAGCGCGCTTGCTGCTTGATGCGTGGTGCGAACGGAAAGCGTGCGAATACCGCGCAGCGCGTTGAGCGCGTCGAAGGGCGAGGCGGTTGCGCCGTGCAACACGTGGTACGACCAGATGCTGTCGAGCAATTCGCTCTCGCCGCTGACCACACCAAGCGTGGCGTCGTTGTGGCCAGCGATGCCTTTGGTGGCCGAGTGCAACGACAGGTGCACACCGTGTGCAATCGGTTGCTGGCCGACAGGCGTCGCGAACGTTGAATCGACGAGCGTGATCGGCCCGCGCAGTGCGCCAATTTCATCGAGGTCGACCAGTTCGAGCAGCGGGTTCGACGGCGTCTCTGCGATAGCCAACATCGTGCGCCCCGGTTGCACGGCAGCGGCGAACGCGCCGGGTTCGGTGCCGTCGACGAATGTCACGTCGATACCGAAGCGCTTGCACGGCCCTTGCAGAAACGCGAGCGTCGCCGAGTAGAGCTGACGCTGAGCAACGATGTGGTCGCCCGCACTGCACAGCGCCAACACCACAGTGCTGATCGCACCCATGCCACTGGCGAAAGCAAGCGACGACTCGGCACCCTCGAGCGCGGCCACGGCTTCTTCGAACGAACTCACCGTCGGGTTCGCATAGCGACCGTAGAACTCCGTGGAACGCAACTTGGTCGCGCGGCGATTGGCATCGACCAGGTCGGTCGATTCCCACACGCTGCTTGCCCACAGCGCTGGCGCCAACGCTCGACCGCTGTGTTTGCGACCGGCGGTGATGGCGCGGGTCGCAGGCTTATATGCGTCGCTCGACATGTGGCACACGTTACGGCATCGCTCTACGCTGAGGCCATGACGAATACGGACTTCGGAGCTCTCTACAGCGCTGCTCGCCAGCGAATCACGAGCTTGGTCACGACCGACGGTGTCGATCTTGAAACGATCGTTCCTGCGACCCCGGCCTGGCGCGTGCGTGACGTAGTCGCCCACGTGGCGGGCGTTGCCGCCGACGCGACGAGCGGCAACATGGCTGGCGCGCCCGGCGAAGCTTGGACGGAAGCGCAGGTTGCCCGCGGCCGCGACCGCACACCGGCCGAAGTTATTGCGGATTGGGAAAAGTCCGGACCGATGTTGGAAGGCCTTCTCTCCAGCCCTGCCGGCGCCGCCGCCTCGGCTGCGGTCATCGACGTGCACACTCACGAAGCTGACATACGTCATGCTCTCGGATTGTCGCTTGCGATTCCCGCTGACTTCCTTGCCTGGGCGGCCGACTCACTGCGTAAGGCGTTTCACACGGCGGTGGCCGAGGCTGGCCTGTCCCCGGTCACGCTCACGATCTCCGACACCGAGTGGTTCCGATCGCGGCTCGGCCGACGAACCGCCGACGAAGTTCGCGCCTACGACTGGTCGCTCGACCCAACTCCTTACCTCGACAAGTTCTTCCATTTCGGGCCGACCGTTACATCGCTCGGTGAGAATTCGTGATCGGAAAACTCGACGAGGTTGTCATCGACTGCCTTGGGCCGATGCAACTCGCCGAGTTTTGGCAGCACGTACTCGGTGGCTACATCGTTCGCCAGAGTCACGAGTGGGTTGCGCTTGAGCCACCCACTGGCATCACGGTTTCCTTTCAACTAGTTCCTGAAGGCAAGGTCGCAAAGAATCGAGTTCATCTCGATATCGATGTGCTCGACCTTGATGCCGCAGCCGATGCTGCGGTCGCC
>JAYVVU010000010.1:0-2534 GCA_043786755.1 Actinomycetota bacterium | reverse complement strand
ACCAGAGACGACTGCAAGTACTCGCGGTTCGATCTGGCCGAGATCAGCGCGCACGAAGACATGGTCCGCGGCGGCGACCACTAATGGTCGCAACTCTGCGGGCAGGTTGTGCAGGCCGGCACCGGCGGTCATCCGACCGGCGGCGCCATCGCTGCCCGACCACTCGCCGCGCAAGCGATCGTCGTCGCCAACGTTGGCATCGAGCCAGCCATACCCGAACGTGGTCGCGATGCGTTCGGCCTTACGCCATTGGAGCAGCGCCCCGATGATTGGCGGGGGATCGCGCAACTCTTCCAGTCGACGAGCGCGCGTATCGGGCACATCAATGCCAAGCCGCCGCAGCATCGACTTCACGTCGGCCGGGCTGCGCAGGTCGATGCCACTTCCGGGCGGCAGATGTTGCAGCACAACCTGATCGCGCTCGGCACGCTGTGCTTGCGCGGCGGCTTCATCGCGTGGTCGCGGCCCGATGATGGTCGTCAATCGCGCCTCCGCGCCGTCGCGATCGATGGGCAGCCCGTCGGCCATGAGTTCCGCGCACAACAGCTCCGCCGCCGACTCGCTGTGCGCCGTTGCAGTCGTTGCAGGTTCGAGCTGTCGGCGCTGCCAGTGCGCAACCTGCAGCGCGGCCGCCGCCCACGCCGCCAACCGTTGCGGTGATTGCGACCAATCGCCAGCTACCCATTCAGGTCGTAGGTAGCCATCGGGCTGTTCCGGACTCTCCGGGTCGGCGCTGCCGTACTCACTACCGTCGCTGATCCCGCCCAACAGGTCGAGTTGGCCGAGCGCTGGGGCGTTGTGGTGATCGAGGCCGCGCATTGCCGACCACACGCGCACCGGGTCCGCGCGCCACACGCCGTAGAGCAGGCGGTGGACAGCTGCGAGATCCCAGCACGTAGCAAGGCGAGTCCCCGCCGCAATCAACGTCGCCGCGGTCTGGTTCGACCACAACACCCAACGCGGCCGCAGTTCGGCATCGACGAAGGCGATGAGTTCGGCCACGTCAGCGGACTCGACCGGGAACGTCTCACCCTCGCAAGCGAACCCCGCCGCGCGATCGCCACCGACCGCTAACCCCACGAGCGACCCGCTGGCGACACCTACTGCGCGTAGTCGGTCGAGCGAAAAGTCCTGCACTGGGCCATCCTTGCCGTCGCGGGCTAGAAAGGACTGCAATGAGGTCCACACGGCCACCGTCGATGATGTTTCGCTCGTTGCGTCATCGCAACGCTCGACTCTTCTTCTTCGGGCTGTTGGTCAGCACTATCGGTACATGGATGCAGATGACCGCCATGTCGCTGGTGGTCTACGAACTCACTGGTAGCGCGACCAGTGTCGGAGTCAGTTTCCTCTGCCAGTTCCTACCGATGCTTTTGCTCGGCGTGTGGGCCGGGGCCGTCGCCGATCGTCACGACAAGCGTCGCATCGCGCTGCTCACCCAAAGCTTGCTGGCCACACAGGCCGCTGTCGTCGGAGTTCTCTATCTGCTCGACGTTCTGAACTTGCCCATCTTGTATTTGATGGCGGTTGTTCTCGGCGTGATCAATGCATTCGACAATCCTGCGCGCCGCGGTTTCGTGATCGAACTCGTCGAACCATCGGAGATCACCAACGCACTGTCGTTAAACACCGCGGTGATGACGGGTTCGCGCATCTTCGGCCCGGCGATTGCCGCCGCCTTGAAAGGTCCGATCGGGGCCGGGTGGTTGTTCATCATCAATGCGGCGACCTTCACTGCGATCCTGTGGCCGTTGTTGGCAATGAACCGTGCGACGCTGCACCCGGCGACGCGTGCCGTGCGCGGCGGCACTCCCGTGCGCGACGCGTTGCGGTTCATTACTCGCGACCGACGGCTGTTGGTGGTGTTCGTCGTCTTCACCCTCGTCGGCACGTTCGCCTTCAACTATCCCGTGTCGTTGCTGAAGCTCGCCATTGCGCGCTTCGGCAGTGAGCCGCTCTTTGGCTATTTGCTCGCCGCCACCGGATTGGGAGCGATGATCGGTTCTCTGATCACCGCTGCTCGTCCACGCGTGACCACGTGGTGGTTCTTCGGCAACGGCGCCGTACTCGGCCTCAGCGGGCTCGCGCTGTCGTGGGCGCCGAATCAGTGGGCCGCTATCGCGCTCGCCATTCCGGTGGGTGTTGGTGGTGCGGCCTTCGTGGCCGGACAGAACGCCATCGTGCAGCAGGAAGCGCCGCCTGACATGCGCGGGCGACTGCTCGCGCTCGGTGCGGTCGCCTTCCTCGGCACCACGCCGATCGGGGCACCAACCACCGGCTGGATCGCGGATCGTCTCGGCCCCGAGTGGAGCCTCGCTTACGGCAGCATCCTCACGCTCGTGGCGGTCGCGGTCGGCTTCGCGCTGCGTTGGCGATCAACTCGCGCGCAGGTTCCAGCCGATCATCACCAGCCGCCCGCGATGCTCGTGGATTACGCCGACGGTGGCGGTGTCGTTCCATAGTGACGCGCCCGCACTCGCGGGTAGGTCGAGGAAACGCGCGGTGAGAATGCGGCTGAGGTGACCGTGGGTGAA
>JAYVVU010000009.1:0-2536 GCA_043786755.1 Actinomycetota bacterium | reverse complement strand
GTCACCAGCATGGCCAACGCGCAGGGAATGGGTTACGACATGTTGACGCCTGCGCAACTCGTCGAGCGCTACCCGCTGATCGAGACGCACGATCTGGTAGGCGCATTGTGGGATCCACTTGATGGCGACATCGATCCGTCGCAGGTAACGCAAGCGATGGCTCGCGCCGCGCGAGCGATGGGTGCGCGCGTGCGCCGCTTCGAGCGCGTCGTCGGGCTGACGCAGCACCCGAACCATTCGTGGACGGTCACGTCGCGCACCGCCGATGGCGACGAGAACACCATCGACTGCGAGATCGTCGTCAACGCCGCGGGCTATCGCGCCGCCGAGGTGATGAGCCTGATTGGGCGCCATCACCCGATCGCACACATGTCGCACCAGTACTACGTCACCGAGGAGATTCCCGAGCTTGCCGCGCGCGAGACACCGCTGCCCTTGTTGCGCGACCCCGACACCAGTTACTACCTACGCCAGGAACGCCACAGCTTCATCCTCGGGCCATACGAGTGGAAGGCGACTGCCATGTGGCAGGACGCAATCCCCGAGCACTTCGCCAATCAGTTGTGGAGCGAAGACCTCGAGCGACTGGAACCACAGATCCTCGATGCTGGTGAACGCGTACCCGTGCTTGGCAATGCCGGCATTGCGCGCGTCGTCAACGGCCCGATCCCCTATGCCCCCGACGGCAACCCGTACCTCGGCCCCGAGCGTGGCCTGCGCAACTTCTTCCACTGCAACACGTTCAGCTTCGGCATCGCGCAGGGCGGCGGCGCTGGCAAGGCGATTGCCGAATGGATTCTCGAGGGTCGTCCGGCGATCGACATCTGGTCGATCGACCGTCGCCGCTACAAGGAATACGCGACCACGCAGTACACGATCGATAAGGCAATCGAGGTGTACCAGAACGAGTACGCGATGGGTTTCCCATTCGAGGAACGCCCGGCTGGACGCCCGTCGTACAAGTCGCCGTTGTATGACACGTTGTTGGCGAAGGGCGCTTACTTCGGTGCACGCGGGGGATGGGAACGCCCGACTTGGTTCGACACCGGGATGACCACCGCGAATGCGGTCATCGATCAGTCGCTCTCGTTCTTCCGGCGCAACGGTTGGCGCGAACACGTTGCAGAAGAGTGTGGCGCGGTGCGCAATCGCGTCGCTGTGCTCGACCTGCCCGGCTTCACCAAGATCGAAATCAAAGGTCCCGGCGCAGAGGCGTACCTCGATCACCTGTTGTGCACGAAGTTGCCCAAGGTGGGTCGAGTCACGCTCTGCTACGCATTGCTCCCCGATGGCAAGGTGCTCAGCGAATTCACGCTGACGAAGCTCGCCGATCAGCACTACTACGCGGTCGGTGCGGCGAGCGCCGAGTGGCACGACCTCGACGTACTGGAAGCGGCGTTACCCATCGATGGTTCGGTGACGCTGACCAACGTCACCGCCGACTACGGCTCGCTGGTCGTTGTCGGCCCGCGCTCGCGCGACGTTCTCGCACAAGTCACCACCACTCCCCTCGACAATGCTTCCTTTCCTTGGTTATCCGTGCGCGACATCGACACGGCAGTTGGCCCGGTCCGTGCACTGCGCGTCAACTACGTCGGCGAACTTGGTTGGGAACTACACGCGGCCAACGACCAACTCGTGCCGCTCTACGAAGCAATCTGGTCTGCCGGCGAGCAGTACGAGATTCGCGACTTCGGCATCTACGCCGTCGACAGCTTGCGCCTCGATAAGGGCTATCGCGGCTGGAAGGGCGACATCGAGATCGGCTACTCGCCGTTCGATTCATCGCTCGATCGGTTCGTCGATCTCACCAAGGCTGACTTCGTGGGTAAAGCCGCCCTCGTCGCCGAGAAGGCCAAGGGGTCAGCGTGGCGGTTCGTTCCGATGACGCTCGACGAAGACGGCGATGCCGACGTCCCGTTCTGCTCGTCGATCTTCGACGGTGCGGGCGACGACGCGAACAACATCGGACTTGCAACTTCCGGTGGGTGGAGCTTCACGCTGAACAAGAGCATCGCGCTGGGTTACGTGCGCCCGCAGTTCGAAGCGCCGGGCACGAAGGTGTTCATCACGGTGTTCGGCGAATTGGTCGCCGCAACGGTGGGCAGCGAGCCACTGTTCGATCCCACCAACGAGAGGCCCCGCGCATGACGGCCGAACAGGCCGAACGCTGCATCAAGTAGCTATCCCGCGGCGGGGTAGATGTCGTTCACTGGCGGGTTGCACGAGATGCCAGCGAGCGCGAGGTCCTGACACATCACTGCCCGAGCAAACCGCCAATCGCCGTCGATCAGATACGCAATACCGAATCGGTTCGGGAAATCACCGAACTGCGTCTCAAGGTCGTACGTAAACCACGCTTCGTTAGGTGACACGAAGACGAGATCGAACATCGTGTGCACCGAGGTCGTAGCTGCGTCACCGAAACCACTCGACTGCAGCTGCTCGATCGCGTCGAGCACGCCGGTGGTGTCGTCCAGTAGTTGCTCGCCCTTGTCCTCAAAGGCAATATCGCGGTTGTAGAGCAATTCGTAGT
>JAYVVU010000008.1:0-2541 GCA_043786755.1 Actinomycetota bacterium | reverse complement strand
GAGCTGCGGCGCGTGCCGACGATCCGTGTCGGTTGAGTGCACGCACCGCCATGTGAATGGTGTCGCGATGTCGGTCGAGGTGCCGCACACGGCGCACTTCCATCCGGCGATCATCGGGCCCTGCATCATCGGCTCGCCTGCCGTCAGCCGGCGGCGACGCGCGCGTTGAACTCGGTGATCATGTCGTCCCACACGGGCAGGAGGCGGCGCAGGCCCTCCCAGAAGGGTTGGTGACGCCGCGCCTCGAACAGCTCGAATGGCGTTCCCTGCTGCTCGACCCACGTGTAGTAACCGAGGTTGAAGATGCGGTTGCGTTCGCGTTCGGTGAGCTCGACCGTGTTGCCGGTGGGCACGTTCGCCAGATGCTCGCCCCACACCTGTGCTGCGTCGAGGTTGGTGAAGCCGCCGCCGAAGTCGCGGGCCGTGATCTTCGGGTACTCGCTGGGGTACAGCGCCGCACCATCGGTCGCAATGGTGAGGATCGCATCGTCGGCGCCGAGGCCGAGCACCTTGGCCGTGCTGATCGCCGCGAGCACGTTGCAGATCGCCGAGAATCCGAAGTGCGCCAGCGAGTCGATGATGTGGCGCGGCACCTGGCGCCGATCGGCGAGGTAACCGAGGCCATCCTCGCTGTTGAACATCGCATACAGCTGATCGGTGGCGCGGTCGCTGACGGCGACCACCACATCGGTGTTCATCACGTTGTGGATCAGTGGAATGTGCTTGTCGCCGATGCCTTGAATGTTGTGCTCGCCAAAACCGTTCTCAAGCATCGTCGGGCACTCGAGCGCTTCGACCGCAACGATGCGCGTGCCGTACTCCTCTTTCAACCTGTCTCCGGCTGCGATCGTGCCCGCCGACCCAGTGGCGCTGGTGAACGCGGCCAAGCGCAGATCGCGACCCGACGCGGCGCGCACCGTTTCGAACACGTGACCCAAGGCGCGGCCGGTCACCTCGTAGTGGCCCAGGTGGTTACCGAACTCGCAGAACTGGTTGAGGATGAAGTTGCCGGGGTCCTTGGCCAACTCGTTGCACGCGTCGTAGATCTCCTTCACGTTGCTCTCAGTGCCGACCGTGCGGATGACGTCGTCCTTCGGGTTCTCGCACCACTCGTCGAGCCAATCGAAACGCTCCTGGCTCATTCCGGCCGGCAAGATCGCCACACCGCGCGACGCCATGATGCGACTGATCGCGATTCCGCCGCGTGCGTAGTTGCCCGTACTAGGCCAGATTGCGCGGTGGCGAGTCGGGTCGAACTGTCCGGTGACAACACGCGGCGCCAAACACGCATATGCCGCCAACACCTTGTGCGCGGTGATCATCGGAAAACGATCGCCAAACACCACGATGATCGGGCTTTCGACACCGGTCAGGCTGCTTGGCAACACCACATGATCGGGAACCGCCACGCGCTTGCCGGCGACATCGTTGTACCAATGCACGCGCCACAGGTTGCGCGCATCCGGACCGTTCTTGTCGGCGTCGCCGACAATGGCAGCGTCGAACGTCGACGGATCGGCCAGTTGGCCGAACGTTGGCAACGAAATCTTGCGCTCGCGAAATCGCTCGACGCTGTTGGCGAGGGTCTTGGAGTCGACGACCCGGTCGGCAAGCCCGAACTGATTCTCGAGCGCGTGGGCTATCGGATCTGCAACTGGGCGCGACGTCATGGTTCCATTATGACGGTTTCCAGCGTCACGACACCGGGTGTCATTCCACGTCAGCCAATGCGGCGCTGATCACCGCGTCGAGATAGGGCTTCAACAGCAGAACGGCGCTAGTAGTGAGGTGATTGTCGTCGCGGTACATCAGCAGGTTGCCGACGACCACTGGGCAGCCATCCAGCGTGCATACCCAGTCGGTGGTCGGCTCGAAGTGTGCGTTGAAGGCGGCGGCGACATCGTGCTCGGCCTGCAAGACGTCGAGGTTGACACCGTCCTCACGAGGGGACAGGCAATTCGTCACGCTCGACAGGTTTTCGGCAAGACAGTCCGGAACGATCGGGTGCTGATCGGGCGTGTCGCCGAGAATCAGAATCTGCCCGACTGATGGCCGCATCTTCTCGACCGTGTCGGTAAGGCCTTCCTCCCACACATCGCCGCGCAAGTAGCTGTAAGCGCGGGCGACCATGATGACGAGGGTTGGGCGCCGTTCCTTCACCCAATCGACCACGTTCTCTCGCCAACCATCGCAGCGCCCATCGCGCAATTGGTTGTCCTGGCTGATCAACGCCGTCGGGCATCCGCTCTTCGTAATTACGTCGAGTCGCCAACCATGCTCGTCGGCAAGCGCGCGAATCGAAGGAAACCACTGCGCAGCGTGCGAGTCGCCGAACAACACAATGCGCGTGGTCGAGTTCGGGTCGCCGTACACGCATTCGCGCGGCACGAGAATCTCCACCGGCAAGTGGCAACCATTCGAGTAGATCTCTGGCTCTGCCGCTTGCGCGTCGAACAATGGCGGGTCGATGTTGGCCGGCACCTGCTCGACGCCGAGTGCTTCCTCGAGCGTTGCGTAGTTGGCGGCGCGCAACGCGAGCAC
>JAYVVU010000007.1:0-2548 GCA_043786755.1 Actinomycetota bacterium | reverse complement strand
CGTGCAAGTGCACGGCGCGCTGGGATATTCCACCGACACGCCGCTCGCCGGCATGCTCACACAAGCCCGGTGGAGCCGTTTCGCCGACGGTGCCGACGAGATCCATCAGATGCGAATCGCGCAACGCACCATCGCGGCATACAACGATTACGGCACGACCAAGAAGGCCACCGGCGACTTGCCGCTCTAGCCAAGTCGGATCACACAAAGGAGGTTGTCGATGAGCGATCATGTCTTTCCTCGCCACGAGGTGCAGGAGGCCTACGAAGCCCTGCTCGCCGCGGGCGACGCCGGTGATTGGGAGCGTTGGGCCGACCTACACACCGTCGATTGCGAGTGGCACGAATGCAACTACGGCGTCATCAAGGGACGCGCTGCGATCAAGGCGAAGATCAAGGAGTTGATGGCTCCTGTGGCGATGATGCAATTCCCCGTGGAGTGGGTACTCATCGACGGCAATCGTGTTGCGTACTACCCGTGGCAGGTGTTCCCCGATCCGAAGGGTGGTGGTGAGGTGTTCCGCTTCGGTTGCGTGACGATCATGCAGTACGCCGGCAACGGTGAGTTCTCGCGTCAGGACGACCTCTACAACCCGGTGGAAGGCGAGAAGGTTGTCAGGGCGTGGATGGCCGCGGGTGGCACGTTCACAGGCGCACCTGATTCGCTCGGCCTGTCCGACGAGTAATCCCTTGTCTGGTCATTGAGCAGATGGTCAGCCAGCAGCACGGGTAGGTCCACCACGCCATTCGCCCAGAACACCGGTGCCTTGCGTCGCACCCAATCGGGAGCCGTGACCGCATGCTCCACGCGATCGAGGAACGTCTCGAGCGCGACCTTTGCTTCCAGTCGGGCGAGCGACGCGCCGGGGCACACATGAGGCCCGCCGCCGAACGCCACGTGGTCGCGCCAGTTGGCGCGATTGAGCAAGAACGAGTGGGGGTTCGCATGGTGTGTTTCGTCGCGGTTCGCCGATGCGATGCCGAACGCGACCTTCTCGCCGACCTCCATGCGAACCCCGAACATGTCGTTGGCTTGTAGACAGTCGCGCAGCAGGATGTGAATGGGGGAGTCAATGCGCAGCGACTCCTCGACCGCCCGGTCCACCAGCGACCGGTCGGCCTTCAAGCGTGCGAAGATCGCCGGCTCTGTGACGCATGTGGCGAACAAATTCCCGATCAGGTGACGAGTGGTCTCGTTGCCGGAGATGATGATGAAGATCAGTTGTGTGCGAACCTCGACATCCGTGAGCCGGTCGCCATCGACAACCGTTGTCAGCAGTCGAGTCACAAGATCGTCCGGAGGGTTCGGCATCGCGCGTCGTTCGGCGATGAGAGCGTCCACGTAGTTGGTGAACTCGGGGTGAGCGCCAGCGAGTCCGACCCCTCGCTCGTTGTAGTACTTGGTCGTGTACGTACCTTGCACGACTTCGTCGGACCAACGGCGAAAGTGAGCCCAATCGGCTCGCGGTACTCCGATGAGATGGCAGATCACGTTGATCGGCAGCGGCGCGATGAACTCGTCGATCAACTCGCCGCCGCCATTGGCGATGATCGGGTCGAGGTATTCGTTGCACAGATCCCGAACGAATCCCTCGACAGCCATCGCCTTGTGATGCGACACAGCCGAGTTGATGATCTTGCGAATCTTGCCGTGACGCGGTTCGAGGATCTCGTTGATGAATTGCTCCTCAGGAGGTACCACCACTCCCGACTCCCTGAAGCTGGCTGCGAAGACCTCGACGTGCTTGGTCGCTGCGGACACGTCATCGAACGAGGCGAGGAACCATCCCGATTGCGTTCGTGCGACCGGGCAGGTAGTGCGTAGCTCGCTGAACAGCTCGTGCGGCACGTCGGACCACTCGAACGGGTTGATCTGCGCGTCGGTCATCTGCCTAGCTTCGCGCAACCATTTGCTTGGCCCAGCGGTAGTCGGCCTTGCCGCTCGGTGAGCGTTCGATGTGGTCCACAAACACAATGGCCTTGGGCAACTTGTAGCGGGCGATGTGTCGGCTGGCCTCATGAATGAGCGAGGCCTCGGTGACTGCGTGACCCTCGCGCACGCGCACGACGGCGACCACCTCGCTGCCCCACCGATCGCTTGCCCGGCCGGCGACCACACAGTCGTACACGGCTGTGTGCGCCTTGAGCGCCGCTTCCACCTCTTCGGCAAAGATCTTCTCGCCGCCGCTGTTGATCGTGACGCTGTCGCGACCGTGCAGCTCTATGGTCCCATCCACACGCACCTTTGCCCGATCGCCGGGCACGGCATAGCGAACGCCGTCGATCACCGGATACGTACGGGCCGTCTTGTCGGCATCGCCGAGATAGCCCAGCGCCAGCCGACCGCTCTTGGCCAGCCAGCCGAGTTCGTCCTCGCCCGGCGCGAGTTCTCGATCGAGATCGGCCGAGAGCACGTGGTTTCCGGGGCTAATAGGGAACGTGCCGGTGGGGACCCTTGCGGACTGCTGGAAGTTAGTGGAGACCAGTGAGCGCACGCGCAAGCACTGTATTCAGCTAGAGAACTGCTGCTACGGCTACACGGAGCGCAT
>JAYVVU010000006.1:0-5989 GCA_043786755.1 Actinomycetota bacterium | reverse complement strand
CGATGCCCGATGGCATCGTGATTGTCGACGGCGATGGATTGATCGTGTTGGTCAACCGCGAGATGGAACGACTGGTGGGTTACGCACGCGAGCAAATGCTCGGTCAAGCCGTAGAGATGTTGATCCCCGGCAATCTCCGCGACGAACACGTCTCGAATCGTGCCGACTTCGCGGCTGCGCCGCACCGGCGGTCGATGGGACTCGGGCTCGACCTGGCCGCGCAACGGCAAGACGGTTCCAGCTTTCCGGTCGAGATCGCACTCGCGCCCGCCGACCTTGATGGCGAGCGCGTCGTGATTGCAACTGTGCGCGACGTGACCGCCAGCCGCAGCACCGAGGCCGAGTTGCAAGCTGCACGGGCACGAGTGATGTTGGCAGAAGACCACGAACGCATCGCTCGCGACTTGCACGACACCGTTATTCAACGGCTATTCGCAGCCGGTCTGACATTGCAGAGTGTGCTGCCGACCGTGCCGGAGAAGGCACAGGCGAAGATCGAATCGATCATCGACACCCAAGACGATGCGATACGCGAGCTGCGCACTGCCATCTTTGGGTTAAGCAGTAAGCGCAGCGCGGGCCTCACCCTCCGAGTTGTGGTGAATCAGTTGGTGGACGACGCCTCGCGGGTGCTCGGCTTTCGACCGGCGCTGCATTTCACCGGCGTGCTCGACAGCATCGACGCCGAACTCACCAACGAGGTAGCCGCCGTGGTGCGTGAAGCGCTGAGCAATGTGGCTCGCCACGCTCACGCAAGCCGGGTAGAAGTGATGTTGCGCCACAGCGAGGGCAGATTGTTCGTCAGCATCAGCGACGACGGAGCGGGCATACCGCAAAGCCACCAGTTGGGCAGCGGGTTGTTGAACATGCACGATCGTGCAGCTCGGTTGGGCGGGTCGTGCACCGTGTCTTCAGCCGACCAGTCGGGCACCACCGTGCGTTGGACTATTCCGATCGATTCGTAGTTGTCAGACCCGCCTTGACCGCGAAAACCGCTGCTTCTGTGCGACGACTCATGCCCAACTTCGTCAGCATGTTCGATACGTAGTTCTTCACCGTCTTCTCGGCGAGATGCATCGTGTTGCCGATCTGGCGGTTGGTGGCGCCCTCGGCGATCAGATCGAGGATGCGACGCTCTTGCGGCGTCAGCTTGGCGAGTCGCTCGTCTTCCACGTCGGGGTGGCGCAAACGATGCAGCACCTTGGCGGTGACGGTTGGGTCGAGCAGTGATTCGCCGCGCGCGACGCGCCGAATCGCCGAGACGAGGTCGTTGCCACGAATCTGCTTCAGCACATAACCAGCGGCTCCGGCCATGATCGCCTCGAACAACGCGTCGTCGTCGCTGAACGAAGTGAGCATCAGGCACGCCAGTTCGGGCTGCTCGCTGCGCACCTCGCGACAAACCTCGACGCCGCTGCCATCGGGCAGGCGCACATCGAGCACCGCAACGTCGGGCTGCACCGCGGGGATGCGCTGAAGTGCTTCGGCGGCGGTCGACGCCTCGCCGACTACGACAATGTCGGACTCGGCCTCCAGCAACTCGCGCACGCCACGCCGCACGATCTCGTGATCGTCGAGCAGGAACACTTTGATTGGGGTCGCGGACGGTTCCGCGGGATGATCCACGCTTCCATTCTGGCCGACAGCGGCCTGCACGGGTCAGGGACCAACGTCACTTCTTGGCTGAGCGCCGCATTTCATCGGCTAAGCGTGCGTCGTACACTGGAGGGGTGCTGATGACCGAACCCCCCGCCCTGCTGCCGCAGGCAAACGACACCTGCTGGTGCGGAAGTGGCCGCAAGTACAAGCGCTGCCATAAGCCGCTCGAGGGTCGCGTCCTGCAGGGCATCGTCAGCCCAATGCGTTCCGTCCCCGAGCACATCGTCCGCCCACCTTACGCTGCCACCGGCCGCGTCGATCGGTGGGCAGAAGATCGCGTCAAGTCGCCAGAGATCATCGAGCGCATGCGTCACGCGGGCAAGATCGCCGCGGAAATTCTCCGCCTCGCTGGCGAAATGGTCCGCCCGGGCATGACCACCGACGAAATCGACGTCTTCGTGCACGAGGCGACCATCGAGCGTGGCGCCTACCCCAGCCCGCTCAACTACAGCCACTACCCGAAGAGCGTGTGCACCAGCGTCAACGAAGTGATCTGCCACGGCATCCCCGATAGTCGGGCGTTGGTCGACGGCGACATCATCAACATCGACGTCACTGCCTTCATCGGTGGCGTGCATGGCGATACGAACGCGACGTTCTTCGTCGGCGACGTCGATGCCGCCAGCCGCGACCTGGTGAAGATCACCGAAGAGTGCATGTGGCACGGCATCGAAGCCGTCGTGCCCGGCCGTCCGCTCAGCGATATCGGCCGCGCGATCGAGAACCATGCGAAGAAGCATCACCTCGGTGTCGTGCGTTCGTTCATCGGCCACGGCATAGGCGAGCAGTTCCACACCGACGTGCAAGTGCTGCACTATTACGACGAGCGGGCGACGATGGTTATGCGCCCGGGCATGACGTTCACGATCGAACCGATGATCACGCTCGGCAGTTGGCAGCACCGCATGGTGTTCGACGACGATTGGACTGCGGTCACTGCCGACGGTAAGCGCACCGCGCAGTTCGAGCACACGTGCTTGGTCACCGAGACCGGTGTGGACGTGTTGACCGCGCCGGGCGCAGCCAGTCCCTCAGCTCCGTGGACGCGCTAAGTCTTTAGGTGAAGGGCGCGTACGGGTCGTCACCAGGCGACGCCGACGGTCGACGCGAGCTTTCGTTGCCAGCCAGATCGTGATCGCCGGACCGATGACTTGGCGTACTAACGACGACCATGTGAGGTCGAATTGGTTGAGCGCAATCAGCGCAAGAATCGTCATGAAGCTGGCCTGCACATCGAGAATGATGCTGCCCCACTTCGCCCACCGCCGTTGCAGGTGACAGCCGACGACTAACCCGGCGTGCGAAGCGGTGAGCATCGCGGCCAGCGCCAGAATCGAAATCGAACTGCTGGCTTGGGCAGCAGCGATGAGCACACCTGCCGACGACACGCAGCGCAACACATGCACGACGGCGAGTGCGAAGAAGTACCGATCCGGAACAAAGTCGCGGGTGGGTGCGTACGACAGGTATCCGTCGGGGCGCGGGTCTGGGGTGAACGGCACGGTCGAGTCGCCCGCGCGTCGATCAGTCTCTTGTTTGAAAGGCACCAAAGGTTCGGCTAGATCCGGCATGTCCCACCCCCGCGGGGTGCACGATACCCGACGTACGCGGCGCTGAACAGGGGGAGCGTGTCAACATGCTGCGTGCGGATCTTGCGCGACGATCTCGACCGCAAGATTGTGCGCCTGGCGATTCCTGCGCTGGGCACGCTGGCGGTCGAACCGCTGTACATCCTGGTCGACACGGCGATTGTTGGGCGCTTGGGCACGCCGCAACTGGCGGGTCTAGCGATCGCCTCGATCGTGCTGCTGAACGTGATCTCGGTGCTTTCGTTCCTGGAGTACGTCACCCCCGATATCGCCTTCGCCGTTGGCGCTGGCCGCATCGAGGATGCGCGCCAGGTGGCGACCAACGGCTTGTGGTTGTCGCTCGCCATCGGCGTGCCGTCGTCGGCGATTCTGGTTTTGCTGGCGCGGCCGGTGTGTTGGTTGCTCGGCGGTCGCGGCGAGGTGCTGAATCACGCGACCACATACCTATCGATCAGTGCCTGCGGTATCCCGTTTGTGTTGTTGGCGTTTCTCGGCCATGGCGTGCTGCGCGGCTACAACGACTTACGCACACCGCTGCGCATCGTCGTCGTAGCCAACATCGTCAACCTGATTCTCGAGGTCGTCGCTGTCTATTGGCTCGACCTCGGCGTCGCCGGCTCGGCATGGAGCACTGTGGTTACGCAGGTGATCGCTGCTGTCGTGTTCATGATGTCGATGCATCGCCACCTGGCTCGCACTCGACCGTCGTGGGCAGGTGCCCGTCCGCTGCTGCGCCAGGGTCGCCATCTCGCAATCCGTTCCATCGCGATGTACACCGTGTGGAACCTGTCGACGCTGATCGCCGCTTATCTCGACGCGCCGACACTTGCTGCCAACCAGGTCGTGCTGCAGCTCTTCATCTTCCTTGCGCTCATGCTCGACGCGCTCGCTGTCCCGTTGCACTCGCTGGTCGCAGGCGAGCTCGGCTCGGGCAATCACGCTGGCGCGGCGGCGATTGGCCGCGCCAGTGTGCGCCTTTCGCTGTGGTGTTCGTTCGCGCTCGGCGCGCTGCTGGTTGCAGCGACGCCGTTCCTGCCGAGCCTGTTCACGTCGGACCCGGCCGTTCGTTCGCGACTGATCGGAACGCTGTTGGTGCTGGCGATCATGCAGGTTCCTGGAGCAATAGCGTTCGCGCTCGACGGCGCGCTGATCGGCGCGCAGGACATGTCGTGGCTCGGCCGACAAGCGATCGTCAACCTCGTCGCCTTTCTGCCGCTCGCCGGCGCGACCTTGCTCTGGCCGCGGCTTGGGCTTGCCGGATTGTGGGGCGCGCAGTTGATGTGGATGTCGATGCGTGCGACGGTCAACTCGCGGCGCTGGCGCCGGCTCTCGCAGAACAACTTCAGCGCAGCGGAATCCCGACGAGCAGCTTTGGGTTAAGCCGCACGGTGCCAGCACCCAACCCGCTGCCCGCTGCGTGATGATGCACCCACTCGGTGGCCGCCGCCGAGCCGAGCACACTCAGCACTCGTTCGCAGTCGTCGGACATGCACGTGATCACGGGCACGCTAGGAAGCCACTCGCCGCGCGGATCATGCACTGCTTCGATGACTTTGGTTTGGTTGGCGATGAGCACCTTCGGAACCAACCGCGATGTCGCCCATCGCTGTAAGCGCGGCGACAGTCGGTCGATCGCAACGCGCGGCGCTGCGTAGCGGTGTTTGGCGAAACGCACCGGGCGCTCGCCCCACAGGCAGCGCCCTGGCTCGATCAACCCACTGGTGACGAGTGGCGGGCCCTCAAGGTCGTCGCCCACCGCGCCGACCAGTCCGTAATACTGCTCGCGAAAGTCGACGCTGAAGGTGGCGATGTCGCCGAGCACCGCACCGTCATGCATCGGCGGTGATGCTTCGGTCAGTAGCCCAGCCCACGTTGTCGGCCGCGGCCGCGGTGGCAGCGCGGTGAAGGCAGGTCCGAACGCGCGTCGCACCTCGCGCTGCTCGCCGCCGACTTCCCACACTGCCGCCCATACGCGCACGTTGGCGTCGAACATCTGCGTGTTCGACCACCACATCCAGCGCATTGCGGCAGCAGAGTCGACTGCATCGCGAATGGCCGCCGCGTCGCGCGTTGATAGCAGTGACTGCGGAAGCACTAGGCCGACGCGACCACCGGGGCGACACAACCGGATCGCGAGCGCGAGGAACTCTGCTGCCGCGTCCGCGTAGGGCCCACCGCCGAAGCGCGACTTGCCACCGCGGGTCGTCGAAGTCGCGAGCTGATTGAGAAACGGCGGATTGCCAACAACGACGTCGAACTGCGCGTCGCCCCAATCGCGTGTGAGCGCATCCGCGTGGATGAAGCTGGTCGCGGGGTCGAGATCGACGCCGACTGGTTCTGCCAACCCGGATGCATGCAGGAAGCGTCCGTCGCCGCATGCCGGATCGAGCACGGAGATTGCGCCGTCGAATACCGCCTCGCGGATGATTGCGTCGACCAAATCTGGTGGTGTGTACCAAGCACCCAACTGCTTGCGCGTGCGGTGCACGGCCTCCGCACGTTGGGGTTGGTGCACGAAGCCAGCGTAGGGTTTGGCCCGTGCCTCCGGTCGACCAGAACGGCAGTCGTTACCTGACGTTCACCCGCGAACAATGGTCAGAGCTGCGGGCAGCAACGCCGCTGACGTTGAGCGAACGCGATCTCGAGTTGCTGCGCGGCATCAACGAGCGCATCGACCTCGACGAGGTCGCGACCGTGTACCTGCCACTCACCCGACTCCTCAACCTCTATGTCGCGGCAAC
>JAYVVU010000005.1:0-2552 GCA_043786755.1 Actinomycetota bacterium | reverse complement strand
CGTCGCCGCGACGCCGAGGCCCGTGTAACCGACCGAGTATGCGACGCGTCCCTGCATGCCGCGCCCCCAGAACACGCAGAACCGGCTACACGTATCGATGACGCCGCCCCATGTGTGCGTGAACTTCAAACCCTCCAGCTGCGGGAAGGTGTCGAAGAAGTGTTTGCTCAGCTTTGCCCACGTCTCGGGCCGACTCTCGAGTTCGACGTTCATCTTGCCGCGCCAGTAATAGATGACGTCGTAACCACCCCACAGAATTCGGTTGTCGGCGGTGAGTCGGTAGTAATGGAACTGGTTGCTGATGTCGCCAAGCCCTTGGCGACCCTTCCATCCGATCTCGGCGAGCTGCGCGGTGGACAGCGGTTCGGTGACCAAGCAGTAGTCGTAGACCGGCGCGATGTAGTGGCCGACGCGTCGCAGCAGCGGTTTGGATGCGCCGATCGCCATCGCGACCTTGCCAGCGCGCACACCACCAAGCGGCGTCGTCACCAACACGCCGACGCCGTCCTTCTCGATCGACGTCGCCTTGGTGTCTTCGTAGATACGCACGCCCAGCGACATGGCGGCACTTTTCAAACCCCATACCAGGCGCGCGGGGTCTACGAGAGCAGCACGGTCCTTGCGGAAGAGTCCGCCGATGTAGGTGGGTGAGTTGACTTGTGCTTGCATCGCGGCCTGGTCGAGCCACTCGACCTTTTGGCCGAGGGTGCGGAGTTGCTGATAGTCGTCGCGCAACTCGTCGAGATAGCTCGGCGCATGCAAGCTGCTGGCGATGTCGATGACACCGGTGCGCTCGTAGTCGCAGTCGATGTTGTAGCGCTTGATCGCCGCTTCGATCTCGTTCAGGTTGTTCAGGCCGAGGTCTTCCAAAAGCGGCAACTCTTTCGGGAAGCGCTCCTGCCCGTTCGCGACCCCGTGCGTCAGGCTGCTTTCCATGAAGCCGCCGTTGCGTCCGCTCGCGGCCGAACCAACTTCGTGCGCCTCGATCAACACCACGTCGCGACTTGGGTCGCGCTCCTTAGCGATGATGGCCGTCCACAAACCGTTGTAGCCGCCACCGATCACACACAGGTCGCAGCTTTCGGTGCGCACCAGCGTCGGGTTGCTAAACGGTTCGTCGGCATCGTCGTACCAATAGGGATACGGATCGGCATCCGCAATCGCATCGAGATGGAACGAGTCGAACTCTGTTTCGTTGCCGTCGTCAGATTCGAGCGTCATCGTTCTCACCCACTACTTGCACTGCTATGTCGCGGTACATCGAGAAATATGAGTCCAGCGTCAGCATGCGCACAACCTTGTGTCGTTGGCACATCACGAGCGTGAGTGCATGATCGAAGTCGGTGACTTCGGTCATTCTCCGCGCCGCGCGTCGGTGTTGTCGCCCAACGTGCAACGAGTCGACGACAGCAAGCGGACCCCGACGAAGCAACGTGTACCACTCGCGCCACGGCCGGAGGTGATCGCTCACCGCGACGAGTAGTAGCTGGTCGTCCTCGAACTCGGCGAGCAGGGCGAGATAGGCAGTGGTGGTTGCCGCATGATGTTCGCTGTTCGGATCGCACAGGGCCGCGACTGCCGTGCGCTCGATCAGCACTTGTGGCGGGTTCATGCCAAGGCCGCCCGCACTCGATCGGCGCGGAGCCCGCGCACTCGTCGTTCGTGCCAGTTCCAGAACCAGAACGAGCCGCCGGTGATCGCCCATCCGACCAGGCCATCGATCACCCAGTGCTCGCCGAGATAGACGAGAGACGTCAGCATGAGGATGGGGAAGGCGAGGACAACTGCTTTCAGCCACTTCGGTCTGATCCACGGCAAGAAGAACGCGGGCACGATCAATGCGAACGACGCATGCAGCGATGGCATCGCAGCGACGGCATTGCCGTTGCTCAGAATCACTTGGTACTTCTTAGTGAACCCGTGAAACCCGATGTTGTAAAAGCCGCGCCAGGCGTTGCGGTGCAGCGGTTCGAAGAGTTGATACGGGTAATGGCGGTCGCCGACCATCCACGGCGGGGCGGTGGGCAGTGTGACGAACATGATGCACGCCACGGCGAGCAGGGTTGCGAAGCGCTTGATGAAACGTGCCCACTGCCGATGGCTGGTCGCCCACAGGAAGCCCATCACGACGATCGGGACGACGAAGTGGGTCATGTACGTGACGGAAGCGACGACGTCGTACCAGCGAACAGTTGGTTCCCAGAAGTGGCTTTGCAGGACGACGTTGGGGTCGTTGCCGAAGAACAACACGCGATCGATGTTGCGCACCGACTGCACCTGCAGTGGGAAGTCGAGGTGGAACCAGCCGAAGAAGTCGATGCCCGCATCGGCAGTGCCGCGGGTTTTCTCGTACGCCACCCACATCAGGCAATACCCGATGCAATCGAGCAGCAGTACTCCCCATGTCCGCCAGCTCTTGCCGACAAATGCACACACCAGGAAGATGCCGACGCTGATCGCAACCGAGATGCGGTCGATCGGCAAGCCCTTGACCCGCAACCACCACAGATACGCAGCCAAATAACTGAACATGAGCACAAGGCGAACGACGC
>JAYVVU010000004.1:0-5996 GCA_043786755.1 Actinomycetota bacterium | reverse complement strand
TGTGGAAGCTCGCGCCACACGGCGATGAAGCACTCTCATTGACACTCCTTGGCCTTGTCCCCGCCTGAATTCGACACTAGCTGGATCCGACGGCAGCCACTCCTGCCGGATAGGTGCGGACCGCCAGATTCAGCTGCGCATGCGCGTGCCGGCCGGGTCGAGCACCGGTTCGGTTTGAATCCGGGCCGGGCAGCGCCTGCCGATGATCTCGATCTCGAAGCCATCGGAGGAAGCGAGCTCGATAGGTATATAGCCAAGAGCCAGCGACACGCCGCTGTAATGGGCGTACCCGCCAGACGTAATCCAGCCGACCACCGAGCTGTTGCCCTTCGCGTCGGTGTGCCAGACCGGTTCGTCACCGAGCACATCGGCAGGCTGATCGGGGTCGACGTCCACGGTGAACATCACGAGCTTGCGCTTGGGACCACCACTGGCAATCTCGGCCTCGACGGCTTGGCGACCGATGAAGTCGTGGTCGAACTTCAACACGCGATCCATTCCAGCTTCGAGCGGCGTGTAGATCGGTCGGTACTCGCGGAACCAGGTGCCGAAGTTCTTTTCCAGACGCATCGTGATCAGCGCACGGAAGCCGAACAGACGCATGTCGAACTCGCGGCCGGCTTCCCAAATCTTGTCGAACAGCATGCGCTGGTATTCGGGAGCCATCCAGATCTCGTAGCCGAGGTCGCCGGAGTACGTCATGCGCGACAACCACACCGGCGCCATTGCCAGATCAACTTTGCGGAACGACATGAAGGGGAAGTCCTTAGTTGCCAACGACGCCGCGGTCAGTTTCTGCAGGACGTCGCGCGCATGAGGGCCGGCAACCGTAAGGCCGACCATCGAGAGGGCGAGCACCTCGAAGCGGATCGGGCTTCCTTCGGGCAGATGTGCGAGGAACCAGCGCGGGTGATGCACTTCCGCCGCTTGCGAACCGAACAGGAAAAACTCGTCAGGCCCAACGCGCGACACGGAGAACTCGCCCTCGATGCGGCCCCGTGGGTTCAGCATCGCGGTCAGGTTGGTGCGACCGATCTTGGGCAGTGTGTTGGTGAATAGTCCTTGCAGCCACGCCGCGGAACCCTCGCCGCTGACCTTGTACTTGGCGAAGTTCGACGCTTCGCTAAAACCAACTCGCTCGCGCACCGCGCGCGACTCTTCAGCGACGACGTCGAAAGCGTTCGAGCGGTAGAAGGTGACGTTCTCTTTGGGCTCTGCGCCCGGGCGCTGGAACCACAATGGGTGCTCGAGGCCGAAGCCAGCACCCCATACAGCGTTGTGATCGGTGAGCCGGTCGTAGATCGGTGTCGTGTGAAGGGGCCGGGCGGCGGTGAGTTCCTCGTTGGGAAAGGTGATGCGGAACCGGCGCGAGTAGTTCTCGCGCACTTTGGCGTTGGTGTAAGCGAGCGTTGCGTAGTCGCCGTAGCGCGCGACGTCCATGCCCCAGATGTCGGCGCCCGGGTCGCCGTCGACCATCCAGTTCGCCAGCGACAGTCCGACACCGCCGCCTTGCGACAGACCGGCCATCACGGCGCACGCACTCCACATGCCGCGCATGCCCTTGATCGGGCCAATCAACGGGTTGCCGTCGGGGCTGAACGTGAACGGACCGTTGACGAACTTCTTGATTCCGGCCCGGCCGACGGCGGGGAAGTGGGCGAAGCCGCGCTCCAGTTCCGGCGCGATGCGATCGAGATCGTGGGGTAGCAGTTGGAACACGAAGTCCCACGGGGTCTCCTGCGGTGACCACGGGCGGTTGTTCTGCTCGTAGGTGCCGAGCAGAATGCTCTGGCCTTCTTGGCGGGCGTAGATCTCGCCGGCGAAGTCGATCATGTGCGGCAGCTCGCGGCCGCGTGTCTCGTTGTACTCGATGACTTCCGGCATCGGTTCGGTCATTAGGTAGTGGTGTTCCATCGCCAGCACGGGAAGTTCCAGGCCAGCCATGCGACCGACCTCGCGTGCCCACAGTCCGCCCGCGTTGACGACGTGTTCCGCGTGAATCGTGTGGTCTTGGTCGGTGATGACATCCCAGGTGCCATCGGCGCGTTGCGACAAACCGGTGACCCACGTGTCGGTGTACACCTCGGCGCCACGGCTGCGGGCGCAGATCGCGTAGGCATGCGTGACGCCGTACGGATCGACGCTGCCTTCGTCTTCATCGAACAATGCGCCGACGAAGTACTTCTCTTCCAGCAACGGGTTGAGTTCCTTGGCTTCTTTCATGGAGATGATGTCCATGTGCATGCCGAGGTAACGGCCGCGAGCTTGCGCCATCCGCAACCAGTCGAGTCGCTCGGGCGTGTCGGCCAACTGCAAGCCACCGGGCAAGTGAATGCCACAGTCCTGGCCGCTCTCGGCTTCGATCTCCTTATAGAGGTTGACCGTGTATTGCTGCAGGCGCGCCACGTTTGGGTCGCCGTTCAGCGTGTGCATACCGCCGGCCGCGTGCCACGTACTGCCCGCAGTCAGCTGCTTGCGCTCGAGCAGCACGACATCGGTCCAGCCGGCCTTGGTCAGGTGATACAGCACGCTTGCGCCGACGACTCCGCCGCCGACCACGACTACTTGCGCCGATGACTTCATTGCTTCTCCATGAGGTGGTAGTCGTAGTTAGTAGTCAGTTGCGACGCCGCCCTCGGCGACTCGCCGAGCCACGAACGCATCGAGTTCTTCGCGCACCGCGCTGTCCATGACGGGCGGCTCGTAGGCCTGCAGGAATTGAGTGACCAACTGCTTCGCCTTGTCAGGCACCTGCGGGCTGCCGCCTTCTTGCCATGCCTCGTAGTTACGCCAGTCGGAGAGCATCGGCTTGTAGAACGCGTTGCGGAAACGATCTTGTGTGTGCTGCGTTCCGAAGAAGTGCCCACCGGGGCCAACGCTTTCGATGGTGTCGATCGCGAACGTCTCGTCACTGATGACGACGGGCTCGAGAATGGTGGTCACCATCTGCAGCAGATCGGCGTCGAGAATCATCTTCTCCATGCTTGCGTGCAGCCCGCCCTCCATCCATCCGGCGCCGTGCATCATCATGTTGACGCCACCCATCACGCAGCCCCACAGCGCGAACACGCTTTCGTACGCGGCTTGCGCGTCGAGTGCGTTGGCGGCACACACGTTCGAGCTGCGATACGGAAAGTTGTAGCGACGGGCGAGCTGGCCGCCGATCATCGCAGTGCGCACATACTCGGGCGTGCCGAATGCTGGGGCCCCGGACTGCATGTCGACGTTCGACGTGAAGCCGCCGTACACGGCTGGCGTTCCCGGGTTGATGCATTGCAGCATCGTGATGCCGGCGAGTGCCTCGGCGTTCTGTTGTGCCAGCGCACCGGCGAGCGTGATCGGTGCCATCGCGCCGGCGAGCGTGAACGGCGTCATCACGATCGGTTGGTTGTGCCGCGCGAACTCGATCATGCCTTGCGACATCGGAGTGTCGAGGCGCAGCGGCGAGTTCGAGTTGACCACCGAGAACACGGATGGCTCGCGCAGCAGAGTCGCTTCGTCGATGCCGCGTGCGATGCGAGCCATCTCCAGAATGTCGAGGTTGCGCTGGCGCCCCAGCGAGTAGCAGTGCAGCCCCTTATCGGTGAGGGTGAGCACGTCGTGCGCGGCGTGCAGATGGCGAACCGAGTGGTGAAGGTCGACGGGTTCAACCGGATAGCCGCCAATGAAGTGGATGGCGTTCAGCGACTGCGCCAGGCGCAGCAGGTCGCGAAAGCCCTCGCGGTCGCCGGTGCGGCGCACGCCTTGGCGATCGATGTAGTGCGGTGCACTGCCCACCGTTCCGCATGCGACCCAGCGGCCGCCGATGCGGATATTGCGGTCGGGGTTCCAACTGTGCAGCGTGAACTCGGACGGCACTGTCTTTATTCGTTCCAGCACGAGCTCGCGTGGGAAGCGAACGCGCATGTTCGACTCGTCGACGGTCGCGCCTGCCTCACGCATGATGCTGCGAGCCTCTGGGCAGAAGAACTCCATGCCGATGCGTTCGAGAATCGTCAGCGACGCTAAGTGAATCGACTCGATCTCGTCGGCTGAGACAACCTCGGTGTGATTGAGGCGCATCGTGGGTTGCTTCCACGGCAATTGCTCTGGCAGTCGGGGACCGCGATCCGAGCGGGCGCGACCGCCGCGCCGTTCGCCGATCCGTTCGGGTCGCGCGCCCTCTGGCCCTGCCTTTGGTTCAGCGTCCGGCACGATGTCTGTCACGGCAGCGACACTACACGGCCATCGGAATTCCTTGTACAGTCGTTCCAGAATGGGCCGGCAGAATAGAGGGGCCGCCATGAGTGAAATAGTCGCGATCGACATCACGCATCACCAGCTGGCGCTCGATCCTCCGTTCCCAGCGTCGTGGGATCCGCAACCGCGTACGAAGTTTCCGGCCACCATCGTGCGTGTTCGCGACAGCGAAGGTCGCGAGGGCGTCGGCTCCGGCGACGTGATGTACGGGTTCAGCGACTACGCCCGTTACTTCCTCGGCGAGGATCCGCTCGACCTAGCCCAGCACGCTGCGCGACTAGCGAACATCGAGTTCCACGCCGGTCGGCCGTGGCCGCTCGACATCGCGTTGTGGGATCTTGCCGGCAAGATCAAAGCCGAGCCGATTTGGCGCATGTTGGGTGGAACATCGCCGCGATTGCGGCTGTATGCGTCATCGGCGGTGCATCGTCCAGTCGCGGCGATGGTGCAGACAGCGAAGCAGATGATCGACTTTGGTTTCGACGCGATGAAGGTCCGCTTCGGCCGCCCGTCGCTCGCCGACGACTTGGCCGTCATCACCGCGGTGCGCGATGCCGTCGGCGATCGGTTGACGTTGATGGTCGACTGCAACCAGGGCTGGCGCATGCCCTGGGACGTCGCGCAACCGTGGGACTTAGAGACCGCGTGGGGAGTTGCGCAGCGACTGATCGGGGAGAACGTGTACTGGATGGAAGAGCCGCTGCACCGTGGCGACTACGACGGCATGACCCAATTGCGCGAGAGAGTTTACGCCGCGGGCACAATGAGGATCGCCGGTGGTGAGTTGACGCGTGAGCCCTACGAGTTTCGCGAGCTGCTGACACGCGATTGCCTCGACGTGTTCCAACCTGATGTCGCGTGCAGCCAGGGCTTCAGTGGCTTGGCACCGTTCGGTCGGGAAGTTGCTGCCGCTGGCAAGTTGTTCACGCCGCACACGTGGGGTAACGGCATTGGTGTGCTGGCCAACCTGCATCTCATCGCCGGCACGGTCGGGCATGCGGGTTCGCAGTGGGTGGAGTGGCCGTTCGATCCGCCCGAGTGGACGCTCGAACGTCGCGACTATCCACTGGCTCAGCCGCTGTCGGCCGAGGGCGGTTGGTCGACGTTGTCCGACGAGCCCGGGCTTGGACTCGTGCTCGACGAGGCCGCGCTTCTCGCGACCGCCAGCAGTCAGGCCACCTTTCAGTAAGGCGACCGTCTAGTCGGGCAACTTCGTCTAGGAATGAACGGCAGCTGAGGCAGAAATTCCTGTAACGTTCGTACCAGGAACGGGCACGCGTTCCTC
This sequence comes from Actinomycetota bacterium, assembly GCA_043786755.1. GTDB lineage: Bacteria > Actinomycetota > Acidimicrobiia > Acidimicrobiales > Ilumatobacteraceae > UBA668. The sequence goes on along the minus strand of JAYVVU010000004.1, from coordinate 472 downwards.
AGTGGCAGGCAGGCAGGCAGTAATGGGGAGCGGAGCGGCGCCGGAATTGGACCGGCCGAAAGTTCACGTCAAACAGATCGAATGGCCGACAGTGGCCTTATTGGTCGCGTTCTTTGTTGCGCTTGGCTCCGTAATTGCCTGGCAAGACTCGATTCCGTGGCCGCTTGAGACTCTGGCCTACATCTATCTCGGTGGATTGTGGATGTCGCTTGGCCACGAACTGTTGCACGGTCACCCAACACCGTGGACTTCGGTCAACTCTGCGATCGGTTTCATTCCGCTTTCCTTCTGGGTGCCGTTCGCTCGCTACAAGACGATGCACGTCCGGCATCACCGTTCCAATCTCACATTTCCCGAGGACGATCCCGAGTCGTTTTATGTCGCACCCGAGTTGTGGCAGAACGCGGGCACCGTTCGCCGCACTTACTTCTTGTTCCTGCGCACTATCCCCGGTCGGCTCACACTTGGAGTG
>JAYVVU010000003.1:0-2558 GCA_043786755.1 Actinomycetota bacterium | reverse complement strand
ACATCATGGACATCATCGCCGGGTACGACGTCATCGTCGATGGGGCCGACAACTTCCCGAGCCGCTACCTGCTCAACGATGCGAGCGTGAAGCTCGGTATTCCTGTCGTGCATGGCAGCATTTTCCGCTTCGAAGGCATGGTCAGCGTTTTTCATCCGCTCGCAGGGCCGACGTATCGCGACATGGTTCCCGAGCCGCCACCCGCCGAACTCGCGCCGAGTTGCGCGGAGGCTGGCGTGTTGGGTGTGCTGCCAGGCATCGTGGGCAGCATCCAAGCGTTGGAAGTGATCAAGCTGCTGCTCGGTCTGGGTGAAGGTCTCGTGGGGCGCATCCTCACGATCGATACAACCGACATGAGCTTCCGCACGTTCAACCTGCGGCCCGATCCGGCGAACGTCGTCACCTACGCCAACCGCGACCGGATCATCATCAAAGAGCTCGACGGTCTGTGTGCTCCCGGGTTGGCGCACTGAGGTTTCGCATCTAGCGCCAGTACTACAGTTTCCGGCGTGCAAGCTGTAGCAGTCGCCACGCACCAACACGCCGCAACCTCTCGCTGGTTGCATGGCCCACTCGCCGACACGCTGCTTGGCTGGTGCTTCCTGCCCGTCGCAGTGACGGTGCACCTGGTCGAGCCGAATCTCTCGGCGGTGCAAACGCTCGTTGGTTTGGTCTTCTTGTTGTCGTTTGCTCATCAACCGCTGACGCTCGGGTTGGTGTACGGCGACCCAGTGCAGCGCGCCGCGCATCGCAAGCTCTACCAGTGGGCTCCGATAGTCGCGACGGTCGCCATCCTCATCGGGCTATATGTCAGCCTGACTTTGGTCGCCGCGATTGCGGCGTTGTGGAACGCCGAGCACACGTTGATGCAGCGCTACGGACTAATGCGCATCTACGGCCGCAAGGTCGGCGACCAGAACGGACCGCTCGAGAAACCGATGCTGATCGTCTGGCTGGGCGCTGCGCTCGCCTTCATCGGTGCCTACGTCAACCTCGAAGACTTGGTGTTGCGTCTCGGGCTCGACGAAACGAATGCGCGGGGTGTGCGACTGCTCGATCCGCTGCGCGGTCCTGCGCAGGTGTTGTTCTGGGTAGCGGCCGCAGTTGGCGTTGCACTGGGCGTGCGTTGGTGGCGCGCGGAACGCGCACTTGGCGATGGCGCCAGTCGCCCGAAACACCTGTACACGCTTGGCACGATCGGCTTGCTGGTGGCAGTCATGATCGATCCGATTGCTGGCGTCGCCGGGTACGTCGCCGCTCACGCCATCGAGTACTACGCAGTCGTGCACCGCAGCCTGCGTACCCGTCGCGACGATGCGCCCGTGGCGCGTGCGACGCGTTCGGCTGCGCGCCGATTCGCCGTGTACGTCGGTTACTTCGGCGCCATCGCAGCATTCGTGTGGTGGACAGCCGACATGCTCGACGGCCGCGTCTACGCGTTCGCGATCCTGTTCTTCGGAGCGCTGCACATCCTGTACGACGGCTTCGTGTGGAAACTCCGCCGCCCCAACGTCGCCGCCTCATTGGGCCTCTAGGGCGCTTTACGTAAAGCACGTCGGGCTGTGAGCTGTGTGTGGGCTGGATCAGACAGTTCGAGCTCTTGACGCAAACCGGTATCAGGTTGGTCAGGTCGGTTTGGTAGGCCAATCGTTCGACCGGGTACTAGGCGTGGAACTGGACGCGCATTCGCAACCATTCGCCGAATTCTGCCTCGGTGAGCTTGTGTGCGGCGATGGCGACCATCGCTTGCTCCGCGTCATCGACGTTCGGCGGGTCAGGCGTCCACTTACCTCCGTTGAGGTCGATGAACATGATGAGAGCTGCCCAAGCTGCTCGTTTGTTGCCATCGAGCAACGGGTGGTTCCAGGCCAAACGACACGTCAAGACAGCCGCCTTGTCGAAGCGATCCGGATAGAAGTCGTCGTCGCCGAATCCCGCAGCGGGTGCATGGAGTGCAGAGTCCGCAAGGTCGAGCCGGCTGCTTTTCGCGAGAGTGTTGGCCGGTGTGCGGGTGACTTGTTCTGCTAGCCAGAGGTATTCGGCGAGCGAGATGTACCGGATCACTTCGCCAGGCGTTCGATGATCTCGCGATCTCGAGCGAGGAGCTTTTGGGCACGCGAAGTGAATTCGCTGTCGGCGCGAACGCGGTCTAGCTCCGCGGCGAGCGACTCGATGATGAGGGCATTGACGCTCGTGCCTTTGACGCGGGCGATGGTTTCAGCTTCGTCGGCCAAATCCTGGGGGAGCCGTACTGTGGTCTGTCGCGATGTCATGGCATCATGATATCGCGAGTCGCGAGCGATTCTCAAGCGAATTGGCAATCGCAGTCAGGCGGGCAACTCCTCCAGTGGTTGCTTGATCTCGTCGCGTTCTTGAGTCACCACGCCGGCGATCACTAGTCCGGCGCCGATCAAGTCGATCGGTGTTGGCCGTTGGTCGAGTGCGATGTAGCCGACGATCATCGCGGTTACTGGTAACAAAGCGAGCATGAGCGCGAAGCGACGGATTGGGATGCGACGGATCACGAACTGATCGATCGTGTAGCCAACGGCGCTGGA
>JAYVVU010000002.1:0-6007 GCA_043786755.1 Actinomycetota bacterium | reverse complement strand
CCCGTCGGGTGTGGGGGATAGCGGAAGATGCGAAACAATTCGGTCGGCTGCGCAGTCAGGCCGCGCTCGAACAAGTCGGCTGGTTGCTGCAGCCCTTCTGCCATCAGGCGCAACAGTCGCTGACCGAGTGCTTCCATCGCAGCCATCCACGCTGTGACGGCGCGTTGCATGCCCTGCGGTCGTGCGGGCCAGATGTTGGGGCCGTGCATGGGGCGCGGATCGGGCGGAAGCTGCGTGCCGTAGTAGTAGCCCTCCTTGCGATCGGGAACGCCTGACGTCAACTCGCCGCCGAGTGGAAACCACCCGCGCCATGCGGTGCCGCCGACCGCCATCGAAACTTTCGCCTTCTCGTCCTCTGGCAGTGCGAAGAACTCGGTCGCGATCGCGATGACTTCGTCGCGCAATGGTCGCAGCGAGGCGTCGAGGGGAACGGCGAAGAAGCCGACTTCGCGGCATGCCGCATCGATTCTCGCCGACGTATCGCGGTCAGCTGGGTCCACGATTGGCAACGTTCTCATCGCGGTCAAGCGTAGGTGGCAGACTCGACCAATGACCACCGGCCAGTTGATTGTCGTGGCCGTTGCGATCTTTGCCGCCTCGTTCGTTCAGGTGGTCGCCGGCTTCGGATTCGCGCTGTTGTGCATGCCGATCATGGTGATCGCAGTACCAGTGGAACAGGCGGTCGTTGTCAGCACGTTGATCAGCGTCTTGACGACCACTTGGCAGGCGGTGCACCTGCGTGAGCACGCGCAGATCTGGCTGCTGAAACGGCTTGTGCCCGCCTCGTTTCTCGGCATGCCGTTGGGATTGGTGATCCTCAACGTGGTCAGCGACTTTGCGCTCACGCTGACGCTGGGAATCTCGGTGCTGGTCGCGGTCGTGTTGCTCGCACGCAACATCAACCTGACCCACGTAGGGCCGCGCATGGACTTCGGACTCGGTTTCGTGTCGGGCGTGCTGAACACATCGCTCAGCACCAATGGTCCACCCCTTGTGTTCGACCTGCAAGCGCGGCGGCTTCCAGCCGAGGAGTTTCGAGCCACGATCTCGGCGACGTTCGCGCTGGGCAACATCGGCGGCCTTGCCCTGTTCATCGCCGACGGCAAGATCAACAGCACCGGTCTGCATGCCGCGTTGATCGCGCTGCCCGCGTGGGCGCTAGGTCAAACGCTCGGTTGGCCGATCCGCAAACACTTCCACGGCGAACGCTTCCGCGTGATGGTCCTAGTCCTCCTAGCCGCCGCAGGAGTCAGCACCATCCTCTTCGCGATTCTTTAGTCGAGGGTTTCCTCCCGTTTGGCCTCAGTCGAGGGTTTCGTCCCCGCTGGCAGGGAGTAAACCCTCGACTGCAGCAAACCCTCGCCTCAGTGGCCGAACATTGTTAGCCACTGGTCCTTGTTTTGGGGGCGGTAGACGTAGTTGCTGGCGCGGATGTCGTCGATGGTTGCGCTGTTGGGCGGCGAATAGTGGTGGCCTGGAAGCACGACGGTGCCGGTTGGCATCGCGGCGAGCGTCTGCAGACTGTCGTACATCGCGGCTGGGTCGCTGCCGGGGAAGTCGGTGCGCCCGCAGCCCTCAAGGAACAGCGTGTCGCCGCTGATCAGGCGACCGTCGACGTGGAAGCACTGACTACCCGGCGTGTGGCCCGGAGTGTGCACGAGCGTGATGGTGATGTCGCCGACCTGCACCGTGTCGCCACCATCGTGCTGCACCAGTTGGTCGGTCGTCAGTCCGCTCGTACGCGTAACCCACGGTGTTTCGTCGCGCTGCACGTGCACCGGGCAACTGCATCGCTCGAGCAAAGTCGCGACTCCTTCGAGTTGATGACCCATCAGGTTGCCGCCGATGTGGTCGGCGTGGAAGTGCGTGGCCAACACGCCGGTCACGCGCATTCCATCCGCCTCGACGATGTCGAGCAACTCGTTTACCGCGTACGCCGGATCGATCAGCACGCATTCGTTCTTCTCGCGGTCGCCGACGGCGTAGACGAAGTTCACCATTTGCTGGGCGATGGGATCGTTGGCGGCGAAGTCGCGGCCCGACAACAGTTGGCGCAGGTAGAGACGATCAGAGGTCATGCGCGCCGTACGCTACCCGTGATGACAAGCGGACGATTGGAATCGCTGGCCGCGGGCCAAACCATCGTGTTTGGTGGCGACCGCGTGACGACGGTGCCCGAGTCGCTTGCCGCTGCCTTCCGCGCTGGCGACCGATTGGTCGTCGTGCAGGAAACCGGCGATCTGCTGCACATCCCGCACGCCGAACACGCGCTGGTGACCACCGCGGTCGACGAGGCGACCGCAGCGTTCGCGGCGCTCGCGAGCGTCACTGACGAGCAGATTTCCGAGTTTTACGACGAGTTCGCACGTCGTTTGGAAGACGACGCCAGCTTCGCCCCGATCGCTGGTGCGAACGCCGGCGACGTGATGTCGGCGACCGAACGCGGGCGGGCTACCGGACGCCTGCGGCTCTCGACGTCCATGCGCGCCGACATGATCGCCGGCCTGCGCACGTGGCGCGATATCGAAACTCGTCGGTCACAGCACGTGGGGGAAGTGCGTCACGCGGAGTGGACGGTGCAGCAGTGGCGCGACCCGCTCGGCGTCGTGGGCTTCGTGTTCGAGGGCAGGCCGAACGTGTTCGCCGATGCGACCGGTGTGTTGCGCACGGGGAACACTGTCGTCTTTCGCATCGGCAGCGATGCGCTCGGCACCGCGCGGGCGATCATGGAGTCAGCCGTTCAGCCTGCGTTGGCACACGCGGAACTTCCGTCGGGTGCAGTGCAACTGGTCGACAGCGTTGCTCACGCGGCGGGATGGGCACTGTTCAGCGATCAACGCCTGTCGCTTGCTATCGCTCGCGGGTCGGGCGCAGCCGTCGCGCAACTCGGCGCCGTCGCGCGTCAACACGGCGTTCCCGCCAGCCTGCACGGCACTGGCGGTGCGTGGCTCGTGGCTGCCGAATCGGCTGACGCCAATCGGTTCGCGCTCGCGGTGCGGCACTCACTCGATCGCAAGGTCTGCAACACGCTGAACGTGTGCTGCATCGTTCGCGCACGCGCCGACGAACTGGTTCCTCGCTTTCACGCCGCGGTCCGCGAAGCCGCGGCCGAGCGTGGTGTGGAGCCGATCGTGCACGACCTGACCCCCGATCATTCGTGCTTGGCGCACGAGTGGGAATGGGACACGGTCCCGGAAGTGTCGCTACTGATCGTTGACGACGTGGCGCAAGCGATCGAGCAATGCAACCGGTTCAGCCCACACCTCGTCGCCTCGCTGATCAGCAACGACGCTGCCGAACACGATGCCTTCTATCGCGGGATCGACGCGCCATTCGTCGGCGATGGGTTCACGCGCTGGGTCGATGGCCAATTCGCTCTCGACCAACCAGAGCTCGGCTTGTCGAATTGGCAGACGGGTCGCTTGCTCGGCCGCAGTGCGGTGCTCTCAGGCGATTCGGTCTTCACGGTGCGCCTGCGCGCACAGATTGAAGACCCGCACCTGCATCGTTAGTGGCCGGTGAGCTTGTTTAAGATCCGCTCGCGCCAACGCGAACGCTTGCCTTTGCGCTCTTCGTGGCGATCGGCGCCGATTGGAAGCCGCACGATTGAGTTGATCCCGATGAAGCGAAACGGCTCGGGCTCCCATTTACGCGACTTGTGGCCAACCCACGGAAGCGTTGTGAGGTCGGTGTCGGTGTCGGTGATCAGGTCGGCAAGCGTGCGGCCGGCGATGTTGGTGGTGCTGACTCCGTCGCCGAGGTAGCCACCGGCCGACGCAATACCCGATGCCTTGTCGAAGCTGGCTTGGCACCACCAGTCGCGCGAAGCGGCAACCGCGCCACCCCAACGATGCGTGATCTTGGCGTCGCCCATCGCGGGGAAGAGATCGCGCAGCGTGTCGTGGATTAGCTGGTGAACCCCTTCGTTGCGGTCGTACTCCGGCCGCACCTTGCTACCCCAGTGGTAGCGCGCGCCGCGGCCACCGAACGCAAAGCGGTCGTCGGCGGTCCGCTGGCCGTAGATAATCATCAACCGTCCGTCGTTGAACGTGCTGCGCTCGTGCAGGCGAGCTTCGTCCCAGAAGCTCTTCGGCAGCGGCTCGGTGGCAACCATCAGCGAGTAGATCGGCGCCACCGCGCGGCGCATGCCGCGCAACGCCGGCGTGAACGCTTCCGTGGCGCGGACGATTACCTCAGCGGTGACGGTGCCTTTGTCGGTGCGAACCGAGTGCGGCTTGATCGACGTTGCTCGCGTGTGTTCGTAGATCGTGGCGCCAGCGCGTTCAACGACGCGAGCGAGGCCACGCGCCAAGCGGGCGGGGTGCACGACCGCGCAATGAGGAGAGAACGACGCGCCGACGACGTTCGTCGCGCCGCACTTCTCCAATGCCTCGGTGCGCGACAGCATGCGGTAGTCGTCGTCGGTGAAACCGTACGACTGCATGTGCGCGATCTGGTCCGCTTCGCGTTTCAGCTGAATGTCGCTGCGGCAGAGGCTCAGGTAGCCGCCTTGCGTGAAGTGACAATCGATCGCTTCTGCCTTCACCACTCGCCCGACCTCACGCACCGTTTCGTGCATCGCGCTCTGCATACGGATCGCGCTATCGCGTGAGCTCTCCGCAGCCATCGTGTCGAGCCCCATTGGCAGGATCGCGGAGCACCATCCGCCGTTGCGTCCGCTGGCACCGAAGCCGACCGCAGTGGCTTCTAGGATTGCCACGCGCAACTTCGGGTCGCGCTGCAGCAGGTAGTACGCCGTCCACAACCCGGTGTAACCGCCCCCGATAATCGCAACGTCGACCTGTACATCGCCGGATAGGGGAGCACGTGCCGGACCCCACTCGTCGTCGGTCATCGAGGCATGCCAAAGCGACAAGTCAGAGAGTTCGCGCATCGCGTCAGCCTAGAAGAACCACCGCACTAGCTCGTTGGCTCAGCGGCCCACCAGGTGACAAGGCCTGGCAGCACGACAACTGCGAGCAGAACTTGCAGAAACACGCGGTGGTCGTCGCTCGAAAATCCGCCAGCGAGAACGGTATATCCCAGGAGTAGGTGGACCGATGCGGCAAGCGCAAGCCTCACTGGCGAACCATCAAAGTGCCTTCGAAGCATCGTGCGAACGAACATGAGCCAGATTATGAATGCGGCTGTGTATCCGCCGTAGTAGGCCGTCGCAAACCAGTCAGTGCCATAACCGAATCTCCACGCACCTATGAAAACGAGAATCGCGAGTCCAACGTGGACTAACGCACTTCGCCCGGCGAGACCGATGCGACTCATCCACAGCCCGCTGCGCCTAGAAGTCGGTTGTCTATGAGGCGAACCTCTCCGAACCAGACCGCAGTTACGACCAGGGCTGGCCCGTCGATGGTGGCGAGCGACTGCAATGTGTTCGGGTCGACGATCTCTAGCTGTTCTAAGCGGGCGAGTGGCTGCGCGTCGATGATCGCTTGACCGATGGCTTGCAGCTTGCCGCTATCTCGTTCGGTTCGGGCCGCGTCGGCGATCGCGGTGAGCGCTCTCGGTACACACACGGCTGCCGCGCGCTGTTCCGACGTCAAGCGACGATTGCGACTGGACAACGCAAGACCGTCCGACTCGCGTACCGTCGGCACTCCAACGATTTCGATGCCCATGTCGAGATCGCTCACCATGCGGCGGATGATCGCCAGTTGTTGGAAGTCCTTCTGTCCGAAGACGGCCACATGAGGGCGCGCGGCGCCGAACAACTTCGCCACAACTGTCGTCACTCCCCGAAAGTGGCCGGGCCGAGACGGGCCATCGAGCACATCGGCAAGTGGGCCGGGCTCAACGTGGGTCTGGAATCCTTCGGGATACATCGCCGATGCGAGCGGCGCGTACACCACATCGACCCCAACACTGCGGCAGATTTCGATGTCGTCGTCGAGTGGCCGCGGGTAGGCGTCGAAGTCGTCGCGACGATTGAACTGCAACGGGTTGACAAAGATGCTGACCATCACGACATCGGCACGCTGCTGTGCATCGG
>JAYVVU010000001.1:0-6008 GCA_043786755.1 Actinomycetota bacterium | reverse complement strand
GCGAGGAATGGACCGCGATCGCTCGCGAACATTGGCAACTCGCCGGAGTCGCCGATCGCATCGACCTACGCATCGCGCCCGCGCTCGAGACGATTGCCGCGCTACCAGCGGGCACGCAGTTCGACATGGCCTTCATCGACGCCGACAAGACCAACTACGCCAACTACTTCGAGGCGTTGCTGCCGCTGATGCGCACGGGTGGGGTGATCTTGGTCGACAACACGCTGTGGTCACGCCGCGTGCTGGACCCGAAGGAGCAAGACGCCGACACCGCGGCGCTCGGCGCGTTCAACAAGATGGTTGCCGCCGACAAGCGTGTGCGTTGCGTGATCATCCCGATGGGCGACGGCGTCACCCTGATCCAGAAGCTCTGACAACTGAACAGCCGCTGAACAAAGCTGACTAGCCGCTGAGCGATAGTCAGGCTCTGTTCAGCGGGCCTCGGGTACAACGGAATCGGCGCAGTGCCGATCCGAAAGGCCCCCTATGTTTGCGACCCGCATCACCTCACCGAAGCGTCGCTTGGCTTGTTTACTGCTGGCGACGCTGACAGCGGTTGCCGCATGTAGCTCGAGCAACGGATCCGGTACGACTGATTCGGTGCCCGAGCCAACCCGAGTCGAGTTCGACGCCGCCAACTTCGTCGATCCGACCACCAGCGCCAACCCTTTCCACCCACTGCAACCAGGCATGCAGTGGGTGCGGGGCGGAACGACCGAGGTTGGCTCGCGCAAAGTTCCCCATCAGGTGATCACCACGATGACCGACGTGATCCGCGTCATTGATGGCGTGACCGTCGTCGCAATGCTCGACCAATCAACGGACTCTGGCGAGACCGCACAGGTGGGATTCGACTGGATGGCGCTCGACAAGGACGGCAACGTGTGGATTCTTGGCGGCTACACCGAGGACTACGAGGGCGGAGTATTCACCAACATCGAAGACGCGTGGCTTGGCGCCGAGTCGGGGGGAGTGCCCGGGATCCTCGTGCCCGGTCGTGTCGACATGAGCACGCCGCGGTGGTTCGTCGGTTCGGCAGACGCCGACGGCAAAGGCTCGGTCGGCGAGCCCGCCGAGGTCGGAGTTTCCAGGTGCGTCCAATTTGACTGCTACGACAACGTGCTCGTCATCCGCGAGGGCGAGTACAGCTCGATCGACAATGAGTTGAAGTACTACGCCCCCGGTGTAGGCGTGATTGACAACGTGCCGCACGGAGCCAGCTTGCACCAAGACACGTTCCAATTGCTCAACATCATCGAACTCACTCCAGCGGGCTTGGCTGAGATGAGTCAAGTCGTGCTCGACCTCGAAGCCCACGCCCGCACCACTGCTCCCGACGTGTACGGCTCGGTACCGCCAGCGACGAGGAAGCAATGACGTCGGCGCCAATCGTTCGTCTGGTCGGTTTGTCCAAGGCCTACCCATCACTAACCGGGCCAAGCATCGTGCTCGCCGATGTCGATCTCACGATCCACATCGGCGAGAAGGTCAGCTTGGTCGGCCCGTCGGGTAGCGGCAAGTCAACGCTGCTCTCGCTGATCGCCGGTCTGCTGCGGCCCGACAAGGGAAGTGTGCAGATCGACGGCATCTCGCTATCCGATCTTGATGACGCCGATCGCGCACATTTGCGCGCACACCGCATCGGCATCGCCTTGCAATCTGACAACCTGATCCCCTTTCTGTCGGCACGCGAAAATGTGCAGTTGGCGATGGGATTCGCCACCAACCGGAAAACCACCAACACACGCGCCGATGCACTGCTGGATCAGATGGGCGTTGCGCACCGACGCAATCACCTGCCGCGACAGCTCTCCGGCGGCGAGGCACAACGTGTGTCGCTGGGGGTCGCGCTCGCCAACAAACCCGCGCTGCTGCTCGCAGACGAGATGGTCGCCCAACTGGACAGCGCAACTGCTGCACAAGTGACCAGCGAAGTCTTCGCCGCCGATATGGCAGTGCTGTTCGTCACTCACGACTTTGAGCTGGCCGACCAAGCCGAGCGCAGCTACGCGCTAGAAGATCACAAGTTGGTGGAGCGATGACCGAACAGAACGCGATCCGAGTCGAAGGGTTGGTCGTTGATCACCTCAGCGGTGACGAAACAATCCACGCCCTGGATTGCCAAGCGCTCTCCATCGCCGGTGGTGCCAGCGTGGCGGTCACGGGGCCAAGTGGCTGCGGGAAGTCGACCTTGCTCGGCGTGCTCGCTGGCCTTGCTTCGCCCACGACCGGCTCGGTGATGATCGGCGACACCGAAATCACTTCCTTGTCTGAGCACGAGCGAGTGGCGTTCCGCAGGTCGCACATCGGAATCGTCTATCAAGCCGACAACTTGCTGCCCTTCCTCACTGTTATCGAGAACGTGCAATTGCAGCTCGCAATATCTGGCGGCGATGCAGAAATCGAGCCACTGCTCGATCGGCTCGGGTTGAGCGAATTTGGCGACCGTCTCCCCGACAAACTTTCTGGCGGCCAACGCCAGCGCGCAGCGGTCGCGCGGGCGGTCATTCACCGGCCGACCGTGATTCTTGCCGACGAGCCGACAGGCGCACTCGACGCGGAGAACGCGGCAGGTGTCATTGATGTGCTTACCGAACTGCAGCGCGATCTGGGTGCGACCCTGATCGTGGTGACACACGATCCGGCCGTGGCAGCGCAGATGCACCAAATCGTCCAGTTGCGCGCTGGCGCCGTCGTGGAAGAAGTGAGGCCCTAAATGCTCGGTAGATACGTATTGGCCGACCTGGTTCGCAACCCGCGACGCACGCTGTCGACGATGCTGGGCGTAACCCTCGGCGTCGGGCTCTCCTGCGCTGTGTTGTTCTTCGTCGATGGGCTGTCGGCGTCGATGACGCAGCGCGCCGTCGCACCGCTTCCGGTCGATATGCAACGCGTCCTCACCGACGCCATCGGCGAAGACATCGTTCTGACACAGCGCCTCGACCACGACGGCGTTATCAACTCCGGCGAAACAGTTCAGATCGTGCTCGAGCTGCGAAACGTCGGGACACTGCCTGCCAACGAGGTCAACGTCCGCTCGTTGCCTCCGGACGGCTTGACCTATGTCGAAGGGTCGGCCGTCATCGATGAGGTTCCCGTTGATCAGGCACAAGAGAACCCATTTGCACACGGTCCCGCGCGTGTCGGCTACAACCTGGGCACACTGCCCGCTGGCGCCACGGTCGCGATCAGCTACTCGGCGACGGCAACGTTGCCAGTCGACACCGCGGTAACACCAATGCGGTCGTCTTTCAGCACGCGCGAGGGACTGACGCCGACCGCGGCGAACGCTCCCGCACCCATGGCGTTGGTGGACCTGGCGACGGCGATCGCAGCCGTTCCCGGCGTCGCTTTCGCAGAACCGCTCTCGTTCGCCGACCTGCCGTCGGGGTCGCTCTCGTCCGGTGGAAGTTCGCTGCAAGGCGCGATGCGAGTATTCGGATTCGATGCCAGCTACGCCCAGCGGAACGCATCGATCAAACTTGTCGACGGAAGTCAGCGAGCAGGCGAAGCGCTCGTGAGCGCGGAGGCGGCCGCCGAGTTGAACATCCAGGTTGGCGACCTAGTCACGGTGGCGCTACCGGACGGTAGCCAACTGGATGTAAACGTCAGTGGGATCGTCGACCTGACGAGGGCCAGCTCGTTGTTCTCGAGTCGAAAGGGTGCCGACTTCGAGACATTCGTGTACGTACCGAACTCGATCGTGCTCGACTCGCAGATGTTCGCGCGCTCGGTTGTGACCGCCTTCGAGACTGCGTTGACAACAGTCGGCGATCGATTGAAGAGCCCGCCGATCAACGAGGTCGAGATCGGCGTCGAACGCGAGCTATTGAATTCCGAGCCCAGCGCCGCGTTAGACGAAACACGCACGATCGCCTACAACGTCATGACCGTTGCGAGCGGACAGGACTACCTGATCGACAACATCTCCAACACTGTCGCGGTCGCCCGCGACGACGCAGCAGCAGCAAAACGGCTGTTCATCTTCCTCGGTGTCCCTGGCGGTCTGCTGGCGGGCATGCTCGCGGCATACGCGGGCAACGTGCTGGCTAGTGGGCAACGACGCGAACAGGCAACCCTGCGCATCAGAGGCGCGGGTCGCCGCCACCTCCTGTGGATGCTGACCATGCGGGTGAGCGCGATCACGGTCGTGGGTGCAGTCGTTGGGTTGGTGCTTGGCTATTTGTCCGCGGCTGCAGTGGTTGGCCACGCCACCCTGACGCGAGCCACAACAAGCAGCCTCGTCGTGTCGGCGGTGCTCGGCACCGTCGGCGGTCTGCTGGCCACCGGGACGGCGCTGTACATCACAGGTCGCCGATCGATCGACCGCGAGATCAACGACGACCGCGCCCGGCTGTCCAGCGCGCGGCCGGTGTGGAGTCGGTGGTACCTCGACGTTGCCGGCCTTCTCATTCTCGGCGTGGCCACAATTGTGGCTGTCGCAAAGTCGGCATTCAATGGCACGCCCGGCTCGGTGTACGCCGGCCGTTCCGTGAAGTTGCCATTAGCACTGCTCGCGTTGCCGATCGGCGCTTGGATCACTGGATGTCTGTTCGCCGCCAGAGGCTTCAACCGCGCGCTGACTGGCCGCCGTAAGCGGCGCGCTACCACCTTCAAACGCCCACTTGTCGACCTCGCCCGCCTCAGTATTCGTCGCCGGTCGTCAGCGATTGCGGCCGGGGCGCTCGTCGTCGCTCTTATCGTTGCGCTCGCAACAAGCCTGTCGATGTTCACCGCTTCGTACGACCAAGCCAAGGCGGCAGATTCCAGATTCGTGAATGGCTCGGATGTTCGCATCACTCCCAGTCCGGCCCTTGGACGCATCTACGGAACAGGTGATGCTCAAGAATTCGCCGTCAAGGGCGTCGACTCGGTCACGCCGGTTGAGTTCAGCGTGCACAACGTTGTGCTTCGCAGCCGCCGAACCGAGGAACTTTCCAGCCTGGCTGCGGTCGACCCAGTGGCGTACCAGCGAGTTGCGCCAACAGAGGGTGCCCACTTTCAAACAGGATCGACAGCATCGTCGGCAACATTGAGTCGGCTAGCTGAAGACCCGACCGCGATGCTGCTGAGCGTCGACATGGCCGACTTCTTGGAGGCCGAGATCGACGACACGATCGAGGTCCTACTCGCGAGAGGCAGCGAGCAGCAGGTGACCATTGAAATGCATGTGGTCGGACTATTTGAACGACTGCCGGGCTTCCCGGACGGCGTTGACGCGCTGATCAGCATCGCGCAGTATCAGGCGGCGGTGCCGACGATGACGCCCGACTTCTTTCTTGCCCACACCACCAGTCAAACAAACGCATCGCTCGCTGCGGTGGTGGAGGCGATTCGAACCGGCCCCGGACAAGACGGATCCTTGTTGATCGACACGCGATCTACAGCGCTTGCGAAGGATCAATCGAGCCTCGCTGCCCTCAACATCCGAGGCCTTCTCCAGCTCGACCAGGGCTACGCGCTCGCAATGGGAGCCGTCGCGATCGCGATCTTTGTGTTCGGGCTACTCCTGCAGCGCCGTCGCGAATACGTCACCATGCGCGCGCAGGGAGTGTCGCCGAGAGCGATACGTGCCCTCATTATCACCGAAGCAGCCATTGTCGCCCTCGGCGGCTGCGTCGCTGGCGTCGTTGTCGGCGCCGTTATGGCGCGCTACTTCGTGAGCACGCTGCGCCCGTTGTTCATCCTGACGCCTTCGTTAGCGTTGGCGATTGCTCCGACGGCGCTAGTCGTTGGCGCCGTGCTGGTAGCGACGCTCGTCACCTCAATCGTTGGCAGTTCGCTGGTCAACCGCCTGCGCGCCACCGAGCTGCTTCGCGACGAATGACTCAGGCCGCAGCGCCGGCCAAGTGGTTCGCGCGTGTGCCCATTAGCGACAAGAAATTGTCGCAGTAGAACGCCTGGCGCACGGCATCGCTGGCATCGCCGAGGCTCGCCTCGAACCGCTCGATCGGTCGCCGACCACCCTCGACATGCGGATAGTCGGTGCTGAACAACATCGTCTCCGG